>CAMJPM010000067.1 GCA_946407725.1 uncultured Lachnospiraceae bacterium | reverse complement strand
TCTCCTGGTAGCTGTCACCTATGAAAAGGATGACAAAACCAAGCCGCATCATTGTGCGATTGATAAAGAATAAGTTATGCGGCAGGCATCCTTGCTTCAGCTCCTGATATGTATGTCGGAAATGGCGCACTGATCCCCGGTCAGGGCCACATATATCTGCTTTACATTATCACGTATATCAGAGATGCTTTGGATCCTTATACCCATATTCTCCGTATCCATAATGATACGGGTTCCTTTTCTGGCTATTTTTACCGTGCAGTCTATGCCTTTTTTATTTTCAGCCATCCAGTAATCCCAGCCCTTAAAGCCCTCCAGAGTCTCTACCTGCACCTTATTTTTCACATGCTCATCGGATTCCCAGTTCTCGCCGTCAATGCGGAGCAGCATATATTCACGGTATCCATGGCCGTTTACCTCCCCGTTATCCGAAGAAAATATCTTGATATAAGGGCAATGCCACACAAGACGGGCTGTCGGAAGGCTCATGGAGTGGAAGCTAAGCGTCATATTTCCGGTAACAGCTACCCCCCTGGAGGCTTCCGTGCACCAGTTATCTATCTCTACATTAGGGATATCCCCCACCGGGCAGTCCTTTATAAAGCTTATTTCCTCCGCAATCCTGGGAATAAAGCCTGGATCTGCCTTCTTTTCGTCGTTTTCGACTTGTATGTTGTGTATAAAGCAGCGTTCACCGCCTAAAGAAATGTACAAAAATCTTGAAGCGTCCGGAAGAGCCAGGATTATCTGCGTGGCTTTCTTCTCATCCGTGATCTTCAACATGGCATGATCCCTTATGCGCACAGCTTCGATCTCATATCTCTTATCCACATCCTTTGCCCCGTATCCTGTATAGGAAAGGCCGAGTCCGTCTCCTAAGTCCTTCTTCTCCGTTTTTCTTACATTATCCTCAAGAATGTCTCCGTCGATCCTTATCCTTGCATATTCTAAATAGCGTATATCTTTATTTTCTTCCTCCCCGGGATGAACCTCTCCGTCAAGGGAATCGAATAAGATAAGACAGGGAAGGCTTTCTTCCACAGGAACGCCCTCGTCCGGATGGCTGAAAAGGCTGATACGGGTCTTAGCATTGGTGATAGCTATGCCTTTGGTACAGTCCTTGTAGATCTCGTCACAGCGTAAGCTCTCTGTAGACGCAGCCGCAGAGCCTGTTTTTGACTCCTGCATCAGGTACTCCGTATCCAGGTCTATCAAATGGATCATGGCCTTGGCGAATTCCGGATCAAACTGGGTACCCATGCCCTTCACCAGCTCTTCTCTTACAATATGCTGCGGAATGGCGTTACGGTAGCTCCGGTTGGAGGCCATTGCGTCATATGCGTCCGCCACGGCGATGATACGGGCGATTTCCGGGATTTCCTCCCCTTTGATGCCTTCCGGATAGCCACCTCCTCCAAAGCGCTCATGGTGGAAACGCGCACCGAAACTGAGCCACGGAGAACCCTTTATGCTTGACAGGATCTGCCCTCCCATTACCGGATGCTGTTTGATCGCGGCAAATTCCTCGTCTGTAAGCCTCCCGTTCTTGTTGATGATGGAATTCGGTATTCCTATCTTGCCTACGTCATGGAGAAGAGCTGCGAAATAAACCTTCTCGCACTCATCCTCGGATTTGCCGGTGGCCCGGGCTATCTTAAGGGAATAATCCGCAACCCGGTTTGAATGGCCGTTGGTATATGCATCCTTAGCGTCAATGGCACTTGCCAGTGCCCCCGAAGTCTGTTCGAAGAGTTCACGGGCCTGCCTCTGCTTTCTTTCAAGAACCTGTGTTTTTTTCCGCACGTAAAAGCTGACCACTGTTGCAATGAGGAGCAGGATAAGTATTCCGGAAAGCACAAAGAACCATGTCTCCTCATAGAATGCCTTTATCTTTACGATATTAACGGAGATCTCCTTGCTTCCAAGGTTCAGAGAATCCTTAAGGCTCATTACAAAAGTATATGTACCGCCCTTCAGGTTTGTATAATCTACAGGCACCAGGGCGCTCCGGTCCACCGTTATACCGCTCTTCTCAAAGCCCTGGAGCTGATAGCTTACCTGGGGGTTTATAAGGGAATAATTGAAAACAAAACAGGGGATTGTCAGCTTCTGTACGTTTGAGGGTATGGTAAAGTTCCCCTCCCCGTCCGGCATTATCCTCTCCCCGTCAACCTCAACATAGGGAATCGCTGCCTTCAGGCCGGTAACCGATGCGATGGGCTTCTCTATATTAACCTTTGCTACTCCTGCAGAGCCCGCAATGAAGAGATTCCCATCAGGATCAAGATCACTGTATGAATTGGCGGTGGATATATAAGGGATGCCGTTATCCATACTGTAGTGAACCGGTTCGATGACCCCGTTCTGCATGAGAACCTCTTTCGGCGCCACATATATGCCGTTACTTGCCAGGATCCATATCTGATGTCTCGAGTTTTCGTAGAGGTCAAAGTTATTGGAATAGGGGAAATTACTGATGGTTGTCACCTTATAATCCGCTGTCATGTATGCGATGGAATTGCTGGTCACTATCCAGAACATTTCTTTATAGGGATCACGTTTTATGCGCATTACGATCTCGGAGTTCAGGCCTTCTTCCGTTCCGATGTGCTTCACACCCTTTTCCCCGATTATATAGATACCTCCGCCGTCGGATCCCAGGATGATGTTATGGTCATACCCTTCCGCTGCAGTAAGTATTTCGGTATTCTCTATACCCGACTCTTCTCCGTAGGACTTTATTACCCTGTTATCCTTTATTATGCTGACTCCCCCGGTGTTTGCTACGGCTACGGAACCGTCCTCAAATTCACAGGCCACACGGACACGCTCCGATAATAGTCCTTCATCCACTGAAAAGGCTGTCACCTCGCCCTTGTCATAGCATAGAATCCCGTATTTAAGCCAGGTGGAAATCCACAGCCGATCCCTGCTGTCCCTTATTATTGACCGCAGCCGCACCCCGTCAAGGAAGGAAATAAGATCGTCTGTATGCAGGCTCTTCCCGGAAGCAGTCACAGCTTTTGTAAGAGGGATCTCTTCAACCTTTTTTCCTTCTTCCAATACTGTCAGGCCGTAATCCGTTGCAATAAAAAGCTTTTCACCAAGTATGCAGGTAGCGTTCACTACTGCGGGATCAAGGCCATGGCTCTCGTACAGATCCTCAAACTGGTCATTAACGACCTTCATTACCCCCTGCCGGGTAGACGTGAACCACAAATTTCCCGAATAATCGGTCATCACACATCCGACGGAATTGTCCATGGGAACGTTGTCCAGCATATGAAATCCCGAGCCATCCAGATAGCCTATCCCGTTGCCCGCGCAGATCCATAGCTGTCCGTCTATCTGTTCAAAGTGCTCCACATAGGATAAGGGTGAAATGTTTTTCACCTCCATGAAACTGAAATTGTCCTTAAGGCTCCCATGGTATATCTGGGATTTCTCCGTTCCCAGATATACATATCCCGGGCGTTCCGTATCGGGAAGAATCCCTATGACCCCGCTGATCCTGCTTAAATCGTGTTCCAGGAAAAATTCGGGCTTGCCGTTCTTTATGGTAAAAATATCTCCCATCTGGGTAATGCCATATATGATACCGTCGCTGCCAACACGTATATCACGGATAAAGGCATCCTGAAGCCGGGTATCCGCAACAGTGGATATCATCATTTCATCATTGATAATATGTAGGCCGGATGCAGTTCCGACATAAATCGTGCCGTTTTTATCCTCTGAAACAGCCCGTATATTTACTGACGTAAGCCCGTCTTCTTTATCCCATTTCCTGATCTCACCCTTTTCCATCATGAAAAGGCCCGTATCATTGGTTCCTATCCACAGTCGATCCCTGCTGTCCACATACAGGCACATGACGCCGGAAATACCGGTGGTGGAATCCATCCTTTCAAAGGTATTTCCGTCATAACGAATAAGCCCGGAGTAGCTCCCTATCCATATAAATCCATCGCCGGTTTCCGCAATGGTATTCGCTTCAGAAGTCGGGAGGCCGTTCACATTGTTATAAAGCACGGCTGAATATCCACCCCCAGAGGGGTCAAATGAAATGCTCCTGTTCTGTACCCCTGTTGAATTCCGTGCAGTATACTCTGCCGCACACCGGGCACTGACTCCTGTATGCATAAGAAGCAATGCCATGAAAAAAAATGCTGACAGTGACTTTATGATTATCGTGTGCCTGATTTTCCGGTTTTTTTTATTCATATAGCCTTCTTGTTTCCGAATATGCCCATGATGCTTCCATTACACCGCCATTATACCATAGCCATAGCTAAAAACACAGATATGCGGAGCGCCTGTCACAGTGAGCTTTGATCATCTTCTATCTGGTAATCCCTCACGAATGCGCCGAAACGGGAACAGTTCTTATCTTCCTTGAAATACGCCTGTCCTTCTGATAGAATTTTTGCTATGAATAAGCCCAGATTAAACCCTCAGTTAATTGCCATATTTTTCGTCATAACCGCGATATTTATCGGGAGCGGTCTTTTCTTCTTTTCGCTTACGAAGGATATGCTGCGGAATTCTGTTGAAGCGGAAACAAAAGCCGTATCAGAACGTATCAGCAGTGCTATAGATACAACCTTCAGCAAAAACAGCATCATGTCCGGCTCCTATGGCGCATTAACTATGCTGGATATATTCAAAAATGATGAAGCAGCCGGAAAAGACATGGATATCTGGCTTATTTCCGATGAAGGCCGAATCTATGTAAAAAACGGACAGCCACAAACGGGCAATCTCTTCACGGATGCTTCACTTGAGGAGCTTGGCGGAATATTATCCGATGAAAAATACCATAAAGAAGGGTACTCCGGATGGACAGGAGATAGCGAACTCATTCTTTTAAATAAGAACTGCTGCATTATAAAGCCTGTACTTGACGGCAGCATGTATACCGTAACTCTTAACTACTGCCGGGAGATCAAGGCTATCCAGCGAAGGCAGTTTGCCCTGTTCATGCTGGTCATACTGATCGTTCTTTCAGTAACAATAGTGACGATAACAAATATCATCTTTAATTACCGCAGGCAGATCATACGTCTCGCCACCATAGACGAGCTTACCGGACTTATGAACCGCAAATCCTTCCACAATGAGTACAGCCTTTATTACAGAGGGTGCACTTTCCTATGTATTTACAGATTTCCTAAGGGTCATCCCCTGCTGTATGGCAGGCTCGGCAGTCGCCGGTGCCCTGTCCGTCCTGTTTGGATGCGCCCTTCCGGCACCCCATGGCGGAATCTTTGTCTTTCCTGTCATGACACACCGTTTGCAATATGCAGCCGCCCTTCTGATCGGGTCTGTTGTAACAGCTCTGCTGCTGGGTTTGCTGAAGAAACCATTGACTGACGTTGCGGCATCTAATGATACGACTACAGGGTAACTGTCACTAATGGTAGGTAGTTTCTATTAAGTTAAGGAACCACCTGCCATTGGTAACTGTCACAGTGAACGTAAATATTTGACAGTTTTACTGTGATATGTTGTGTATGGTTTCAGATGTTTATATTTGATTTTACCTGTCATAAATATCTGAAACGCCATTTTCATTATATGTTACAGATATTTATATGCACTGTTTATTATTCACACTACCTTCCATTCATAGAGGGGAAAAGAAATGTCATTGATAGGACGAAAACCCGAACAACAGATCCTTGAAGACTGCCTCTACTCAGATCAGTCGGAATTTGTTGTTATTTATGGACGCCGGAGGGTAGGTAAAACATACCTTGTAAAGGAATTCTTTAATGATGAATTTGCTTTCCATGCTACAGGTGTTAACGGTGTAAACACCCGGGAACAGCTGGCCTATTTTAATGACAGCCTGATAGAATATGGTGCCGGGGATAAAAAGATCCCGGGTAATTGGAGGGAGGCTTTCTTAAAACTGAAAAACCTTCTATTACGGGATGATATTAAAAAAGATCCTCTTACCGGTAAAGTGGTTGTTTTCCTGGATGAACTGCCACAGATAGATCTTATTATTGACCGGATGGATAATGTGATCAACATCTGTGAAATGAAGTGTACTTCTGACCCATTTATTATTGATTCAGCATACGAAAGCAGTCTTACGCATAAGCTGGAGATTTTTTCCAAAGAAACACGCAATAGAAAAACCCTCCATTTGACGCTGATAACAGCGTCAGGATTGGAACGGAACAAACACAGCAACATGGTAATCAATACATTGACGCGTGATGATCTGTTTTTATAGAAATGCGGAGCGCCAGTCACAGTGAGCTTTGATCATCTTCCATCTGGTAATCCCTTACAAATGCGCCGAAACGGGGAAGGTCTATACGGTAGTAGCCATCGCGGTTATTTGAACCGGTAATGATCCCTTTTATCTGGCTGCATTCCAGGGGTTCTGCCTAAACCTGGAAAGCCCTTGTAAGGAAGGTGCAGTCCCGGACACCGGTTATCATATAGCACTTTTCACTTGGGTCAGGATAACTGAAGTTTTCTATTATTTCCTCTGTCTGAAGTGTGGAAATATACTGGACAGGCTCCTTCCCGAAGGTATGCGTAAACGGATTCTGCTTATTCATCATATCAGGCCTCCATCCTTGTCATTAATACCCCGACAGAATGATGATAACATACCCGATCATTGCTATCAACCTTTCATAATATACGATAAATTCTGTTCACCTTTCATAACTGTTAATAGTGGTTCTTATCGTTATCTTTTTTTGTTTCACCGTTCATATATGGGTTCCTGCCACCGTGAAATATATCCTGCCCATCATCATTGAATCATATTGCACCCTTTCCGGGCAAGGACTGCAATCCTGGCATAGTCGTATCCTGTCGAAACGTTTCTGATCGATTCATATACCTCCTTAAGATCCTCCGGGATCCGGTAACCCTCCATCTCCATGAAGATTCCCTCGATATCATCCATGCTCATATCATCAGCTGCCCGGCCGAGTTCCGAGAAGACCTCCTTCATAAACTTCCTGTCGGCTTCCGGCTTGTCTGCCTCATTTTTTTCTTCATTCGAAGCGAACACACGTGAAAGAGGTTCTTTAAGGCTTGCATAATCTCTCATGAAAGCTTCATGGTTCTTTCTGATATATCCAATATCCTCCCTCTTTCCGGCATCCTCCAGCGCCTGTGCCGTTTCACCCAGAGAGTTCCCGCCGATGATCCTGACAGAGCTTTTCAGCGCGTGGACCTTAATAGTGTAATTCTGATAGTCTTCTTCCTGGAAGAGCCTGTTAAGCTCCGCCTCCTTATCATCCATTGACTGGTAGAACAAACGGAGAAGCGGCAGATATGCATCCACAGTCCCGCTGTTCCTAATGCCGCATTCCACATCGATCGCTGTGCCTGCAAGTTCCCTGAGGCCTCCTGTGACCGTATGCTCCGGCTCCTCCGTATTCTCCGCAGTTTCCGCATTGGAACTGAGATGGATCTTGTCCTGCGGCAGGAGATGCCGTATCATACTTTCGAGCTGTGCAGAATCAATCGGCTTGGTCAGATAATCATCAAATCCGGCCTCCAGATACTCCTCTTTAGCTCCGCTGATCGCATTTGCTGTCAGGCAGATGACCGGCGTATCCCTGTTGGGGTTCATCTCCTGCGCCTTGAGTTCGTGAAGGGTCTCTATACCGTCCTTGCCCGGCATCATATGATCCAGGAAGATTATGTCATATATATTCTCCTGCGTGAGAGCAAGCCCCTCATCCCCGCTCTCCGCATTGTCGATTTTGACAAGCGTCTTTTTGATGAGACTGCCAAACACTGCGAGGTTCATGGTATTATCATCCACCACCAGCACACGGGCTGACGGAGCTGTAAAACTCTCTTGATACCTTTTGCGCTCCGCCCGGGATCGGAAAGCCTCCTGATAATTTCCCAGCTCCTCAGAGCCGGTGACACCCTGAATAACGGAAAAGCGGAAGACGGATCCCTCACCGTATACACTCTCCACAACCAGCTCTGATCCCATCAGCTCAAGGAGATTTCTGGTGATGGCCATACCGAGCCCGGTTCCCTCAATATTGCGGTTCCGTTTCTCCTCGATCCTGTCAAATTTGGAGAAGAGCTTTTCCATATCCTCCTTACGGATCCCGATGCCGGTATCTGCCACTGAAACATTGAGCCGGATCCTGTCCCCTTCCATCCGCTCATAACCCACCGAAAAGGTAACGCTTCCTTTTTCCGTGTATTTCACTGCATTGGTCAGGATATTGGTGATGACCTGTTTAATCCGGACCTCATCACCTTTTAACCTTCTCGGGATTGTCCGGTCAAAATCCAGTTTCACAAGAAGCCCCTTGTCATCCGCCCGGGAACGTACCATATTGACAAGATCGAACAGAACAGCCGACAGATCATAATCAACCGGAATGATCTCGATCTTACCTGCCTCGATCTTTGAAAAATCAAGGATATCATTGATGATCCCAAGGAGCGTTGTTCCGGCGCTTTTCACATTTTCTGCGTAGGAAAGGATCGTATCTTCCTCAGTTTCCCGCAGGATCATCTCATTCATACCCAGAACCGCATTGATCGGCGTCCGGATCTCATGGGACATATTTGCCAGGAAATCTCCCTTAGCCCTTGACGCTTCCTCAGCTAGGGCTTTGGCCTTTCTCAGCTCATCACTTTCACGGGCTTTCATGACTGCCCTGGTAAGATAAACGGCGCCTATCATTACGAGCAGCATCAGTAACCCGAATACCCATACAACCAAAAACGTGATACTGTCAATACCCTCAGATGCCACTGATTTAGGCACGTAACCCGATACCAGAAAATCAGTTCCGGGCACCTCGGATTCAAACAGTATCATTTCGCCACGCCCTGTGGAAAAAGCATGTGCTACGGCGACAGAAACCTCCATTTCCCTGTGCATGGATAAGAAGTCGCGCTGGATCTCCTCACTTTGATACCAGGCAAGATCCTCAGCATCGGAATTATAAAACGGGATAACGACAGTCCCGTCCCTCGTAGTCACACAGATCTTCCCCAGATCATCATATATATCTGTGGCAAAATAATCCTCTAAAACAGACGACGGACACAGACGATACAAAACATAACGGATATTTGGTCCATGAAATACCGGACATGTGAAAAGCAGACCTTCATTCTCAACATAGGTTATGGCTTTATTCCCCCTGAACGATGACTGTATCCCTTCATACATCCCGGGATCCAGATCATCTCCGTATAATGCCCTGCCATCTATGCCAAGCAGTCCCTGCTTTATTCCGGGATCACTATATAATACCGGCATCGTATCATTTATGTCATCAAGAGACTGTTCAAGTTTAGATGCTATATATTCGAGATTCTCCAACTCGGTATTAAGCTTCTCTTCCATGAGAAGACCATAAACTTTGACCTGTTTCGCAGTCTGCCTCTCAGTATAGGAATCAAGCAGCAGGCCAATTCGGCTTCGCAGCACTATCCCGACCACCACTAATGCCGTGGCAAAAAAAGCCAGAACACATATCGTCCTGTTCCTGCCAGAAAAAAGAGTTTTATTCATAAATCTCTACGCCTTCCACATACCAGTCAAAATTATTGAACAGTTCATAGTCGCTTATTCTCTCATTTTCACCACATCTCACTACACCCGTATTGTCACGGATTTCTCCGGAAAACACATCAAGTGAAGTCCGGATCCTCTCCTCTTCAGATGCAACAAGCTTCTTCGTATCTTCTGTTACCATGTCGGAATACTCATACAGTGAAACCGCGCCTTCAGATAACCCAAGCCAGTAATCATTCGAGAAATTCGCTCTGCCGCTTAAGTAGTCCCGTAATACCCGGGTATAGAGCATATCCCAGTTGATAACGGCAGCTGTGAGAAAACGTTCAGAATACTCATGGCTGACATAATCATAACCCGTAGTAAACAGTCCCATTTCATCAGCCAGATCTAAGGCATATGGTCTGTCCTCGTGGTATGTTATCACATCCGCTCCGGCTTCCTTAAGGGACCTGACTGCCTGCTCTTCAACGCCCTTATCATCCCAGCTTCCGGTATATATGACCAGAACCTTTGCCGAGGGATTTGCCCTGCGCGCTCCCAATGCATATGCATTGACAGACCGGATTGTCTCCGGAATAGGCATCGCAGTTATATATCCCAGGATACCGCTCTCAGTAGTTGAACCGGCAACAATTCCGGACAGATATCTGACCTGATACATTCTGGCAAAATATGTAGTGCAGTTAGGTGCATCCTTTTCTCCGGAAATACAGTAAAAAGCAACCTTTGGATATTCTTTTGCGATAGAATTCAAAAATGCGCTGTACCCGTAACTCGTAAGGAAGATACACGAACATCCCTGATCCACCAATCCGGATACTGCCTTTTTAAGCAAGCTTTCTTCTTCAGGAATATTCATCCTGGAATACATCCTGCATGAATTTGTCTCACAGGCTTTACCTATCCCCTCATAATGACTCTGATTCCATCCATTGTCATCAGCGGCTCCTATACAAACCACTCCGACGCATACAGTATCCTTCTTCCTGTCAGTATGAAAGTTATTGATCAATAATACGATTCCTATCACTACCAGTACTGCTGCGATAATGAGCGCAATTCTTTCAACTGCTTCTTTATTCTTCAACGATCACGCCCTCCACATACCAGTCAAAACTATTGATCATCTCATCATCTGACATGGATTCTTTGTCAGGTATCCTTAGTGTTCCGGTATTATCTGTTATCGGTCCGTAAAATACGTCGAACCTGCGGCTCTTAAACAGATCGACAGCTTCATCCACAGCTTCTTTAGTTCCCGGAGCACAACTTTGCGTCAGTTCCGCGAGTCCCACTATCCCGTCTTCCATGCTTATCAGTTTACTGCTTCCGTGAAATTTACCCTTCAGATAGCTCAATATCTCCTTCCTGTAGTAATCAGCCCAATTCCACACACATGCAGTCAGGTAACTTTCAGGATATCGTTCGGAATTATCCTTGTTAAATCCTATAGACCAGATGCCCCTCTCCTCCGCGACAAGGTTCGGCATCAATGAATTGGTGTGCATTGTTAATATGTCTATTTCCGGGTATTTATCAAGGAGAGTTTCACTGGCGTCTTTTGCTGCAGCATCATCAGTCCAGGAATTGACATATTTGACATGAACCCGTGCCCCCGGGGCTACGCTTTGGGCTCCAAGTGTAAATGCATTGATCTGACGGATAACCTGGGAATTCGGAAATGCTGCCACATATCCGATCTCTCCTGTTCCTGTCCGCATTCCGGCAACTATCCCGGATAAGTACCTGGCCTGATACATCCTTCCCATACAGTTAGACAGGTTCGGAAGGGATTCAGTCCCCGTAGGATGAATAAAACATATATCCGGATAGATATTTGCCAGTTCCTTAACATATTTTCCGTAACCGAAAGAAGCTGCAATGATCATTTTACAGTCTTCCTTTTCGATCAGTTCCTTCATAACCTTAAAACTGGTCTCATCCTCAGGTATTTTGTCTTTGCATATGATCTTCAGATTCAACTCATCTTTGATCTTATTCAACGCATCGAGATGATTCTGGGAATAGTTGGCATCATCCTTAGCTCCGGAAAGTACAAGACCGATGGCGGTGGTCTCTGCAGTAATATCCGTATCAATGGCGGCATCTCTTATTAACAGCATACCAATAACGGCGGCAATAAGTATTGCGCCGACTATAATCAGTAATACCCGAATACTGTTCCATTTGAACGTCCTTGGACTTTCCTGTTCCAATTCAACTCCCTTGCAGTCAACGGGGATGGTTCGTAACTGTTCAGTTCAGTCTGATACCCATTTTAAATCCCCCGATGACATAACTGTCACGGTCCTCGTCGGTGATCTGCTCCACAAACCTTATCATCTGACCGGATCTGTCGGCAAAAACGATGTCTTCCTCCTCCCATCCCTTTTCCATGACCAGGTTCTTAAGTGCCAGGAAGAGATCGTTTATGCACTCCATCGGTCCCTCATTTATGAGATAGGGTATCTCAATATCCCCATCCCGATCTTTAACTACCAGCATACAGCCTGTGATCTTATCTTCATCATTCAGAAGGATAAAGCTGTAGCCTCTCAACTCCTCTTTTTTTACGGAACAGGGTATATTATTTATCCTTAAATACTCATAGAACGGCTGGGGATCCATAAGTTCAGCCGCTCTTATTATTTTACCGGAAGGGTTCCTTCCCTCCTCCATTCTTTCAATAGTCTCGCTGTAGATAAGCTCCTCAAGAGGTACTGAATATCTGTCAGCGTCTTCGGTAATAAGAAACCCTTCCCCCTCCAGAAATTCATAAAGCTCTTCATCAGTATCAGGGAATCTGATCTCAACGGACTCTGCGTCTAATCCTTTAAGAAGCGAGGAAAACGCTTTTAAGAGACCATCCGCCGCTCCCTTTTCACGGTAATCCGGAGCAGTATAGATCCAGTCTACGAAGCCCATCCCTTCATGTATTCCGCCTCCAAGTACAGCGCAGGCCGCACCGTCTTCCGCTACTGCGCCCAACCAGAGGAGTTCTTCATCAGTGAAAGCTCCCTCGGGGGCAAGCTCTTTGAAAGAATCAGCATTAGCCGCAGTGATCCTTGTAATTTCCATATTGTTTTTCTCCTCTCCTAATTCTGAGAGCCACGCCATTTAAGGTTCGCTTCCCGGAGATATTACTGTCCGCCGAATTCATAACATGTTCCGTTTTTATCAACTCCCCAAAAGGCTCCGCATTCTTCACAAAGGAATAAACTCATCTTATTATCGGAATCCTCCCAGGTCGTTATATCACCTTTGCTTTTGCTGCTGCAGTAGGGACATACTATGCTATGTCCTTTGGCATATCCGTTATTCTTTCTGAAACCGCCTGAAATATCGTCAAGGGCAGAGTCATCCAGCTCCTTATCCCCTGCTGTAATAAAATCGGCATGCTTTTTATGCTGTTTCCGTTCCAGAACAGCCTTTGGAACTTCACTTTCGGATATCACTTTAAGCATGGAAGTACCTCCTTTTTCTATTTGTCTGTTATAATGTATCATACGGGATATGATTAATACATGGTAGTACTTTCATAAAAAAATCGTGACAATTAGTCACGGGGCATTGAGACTACCCTGTTTATAATTTATAGTAAACGACAAAAGTCTCTTTGTTTTGTCGTTTACTGCGCCGAATTTTGGCCGCTGAAAGCGGTATATTTCCTTACAAAATTCGTGCGCATCCGCCGGAGGCGTTATAGTAAGCGAAATTTTATATTTCGCTTACTATATTCTTGATGAATAAGAGGTTTTTATGGATAATAAAGGATTTAATCCAAAAAGAAACAGGAAAGTACCTGTGATCATGCAGCTGGAAGCGCTGGAATGCGGCGCGGCCTGTCTCTGTATGATCCTTGCCTACTATGGCAAATGGATACCCCTTGAGCAGGTAAGGTCTGACTGCGGCGTATCGAGAGACGGTTCAAATGCCAGGAATATGGTAAATGCTGCCAGGAGCTACGGACTTGAAGCCAAGGGACACAGAATGGAGCCCGAAGTCTTAAAGAAAGAGGGTGTATTCCCCTGCATTGTGCATTGGGAATTCAATCATTTCATAGTTGTAACCGGCTTTAAGGGCGGGAAAGTCTATGTAAATGACCCGGCCCGTGGCAGCGTTACCATGTCTGAGGAAGAGTTTGATGATGGATTTACCGGTATCACACTCAGGTTTAAGCCTACAGAAGCCTTTCAGCCCGGAGGGAAACCTAAAAGCGTTTTGGAATATGCGAAAAAACGCCTTAAGGGTGCAGGTCCTGCGGTTGCTTTCGTTATAATTACAACTCTCATAAGCTCTATTACGGGAATCATCATGTCAGGCTTTTCAAGGGTATTTCTTGATGTACTTATGACAGGACAGAATCCTGAGTGGTTTATTCCTTTTATCACTGGGCTTTCACTTTTTTCTGTTATTCAGATCATAGCAGCATGGATAAAGAGGGTCTATTCTCTACGCATAAACGGTAAGCTTTCGGTTATGGGAAACACCTCATATCTCTATAAGGTTCTTACTCTTCCCATGGAGTTCTTTTCCCAGAGAATGGCGGGAGACATACAGGAGAGGCAGGAGGATAATGCTGAAATAGCCAGTGATATAGTGGATTCGCGCCTCTTGCCCTAAATGCCATTATGATGGTCTTCTACCTTGTTGTAATGATAAGGTATTCCCTGCTCCTCACTGTGGTGGGACTTTTTACTGTGCTTTTAAATATTTGGGTATCCCGTGTAATTTCCCATAAAAGGACAAATATCACCAGAGTCATGATGAGGGATCAGGGAAATCTCTCCGGCACCACCGTTTCAGGCATAGAAATGATCGAGACCATCAAAGCCAGCGGCGCGGAAAACGGCTTCTTTGAAAAATGGTCAGGATATCAGGCAAATGTCAACAGAGAGAATGTCAAATTCCAGAAGCTCAATGCATATCTGGGGATGATCCCGGGGCTTTTAACAAGTTTTGCCAATATCATCGTTCTCACTCTCGGAGTGGCGCTCTGTATCCGGGGAAGTTTTACAACAGGCATGATACTTGCCTTCCAGGGGTTTATGTCCTCCTTTATGTCACCGGCTTCAAGCCTTATTTCCTCAGGAAACCAGATTCAGGAAATGAGATCCAGAATGGAAAGGATAGAGGACGTGATGTCCTATCCCTCCGATCCTGCTTTCGGGGACAGGACTTTTCCGGAGAATCCGCTGACAGACACGGAAGATAAGGAAGCTGACTATGAAAGTCTCACCGGACAGCTGACCATGAAAAATGTAAGCTTTGGCTATTCAAAGTTCGGCGCCCCCTTATTGAGGACTTTAATATCGATCTTAAACCCGGGGACACCGTAGCATTTGTGGGAGCCTCCGGCTGCGGAAAATCCACTCTTTCAAAGCTTATTTCAGGACTGTATAAGCCATGGAGCGGAGAGATACTTTTTGACGGAAAAGCAATAAATGAAATAGACAGAAGCGTATTCACGGCTTCCGTTGCCGTTGTGGATCAGGACATCATTCTCTTTGAAGATACCATTGCCAACAATATCAAGATGTGGGACAAAACCACAGAAGATTTTGATATGTTAATTGCAGCAAAGGATGCCAATCTCCATGAGGATATCATGCAGCGGGACGGTGGATACCAGTATAAAATAATCGAAGGGGGAAAGGATTTCTCCGGGGGACAGCGGCAGAGAATGGAGATTGCCAGAGTTTTAGCCCAGGATCCCGGGATCCTTATCATGGACGAAGCGACAAGTGCACTTGATGCAAAAACCGAGTATGAAGTAATGCAGTCCATAAGAGAAAGGGGAATTACCTGTATAGTGATAGCCCACAGGCTTTCTACCATACGGGACTGTGACGAGATAGTAGTTCTTGATCACGGAAAAGTAGTGGAACGCGGAACACATGATGAACTGATGAAAAAGAACGGAGCGTATACAGAGCTTGTTTGCTCTGAATGATTATGTGATTTGACGAACAGATAAAACAGAGAAAACAATATGACAATGAGGTGCTTGAGGACTCTTTTCTGGAGATTGCCGGTGCAGTCATGGGAAAGAGGCTTTCGGATGCCTTAAATGATGAAATACAGAAAACAAAGGATGCCATTGATGATATTCTGAAGTATTATCATGCCAGATCCCATGAAATACCGGACAGCATCACGGATATCAATGATGTTCTGGAATATCTCCTGCGGCCCTACGGCATTATGCGCCGGAGTGTTGTGCTTTCGGAAGGATGGACAGGCGATGCTTCCGGTGCAATGCTGGGAATGCTTGCAGAGGACGACAGCGTGGTGGCATTTATTCCCGGGAATTTTGGCGGATATACATATTACGACCTGAAGACCGGGAAGAGAAAAAAGATAAGAAAAAGGGACGAAAAGCTGTTCTATAAGGAAGCCATCGCCTTTTATAAGCCATTTCCCCTTAAAAGCATGGGGATCAGAGACCTCTTACAATATATGTGGGACAATATTGATGCTTCAGATCTTCTCCTTGTCTGTATTTTTATGCTGATCGCAACCCTTATCGGAACCTTGATGCCCAGACTTAACGGCATACTTTTTTCTGATGTTATACGCTCCGGCAGCATGAAGGTGTTATTTGCCATTACCGTATTTATGCTGTGTGTAACCGTAAGCTCCACATTTATCTCCGCAGCCAGGGGCATTCTTATGGCAAAGGTCTCCACAAAGCTCAATATAAATGTGGAAGCGGCTGCCATGATGCGGATACTGTCCCTGCCGGCAGATTTTTTTAAGAAATACAGTACCGGAGAACTTGCAAACCGTACCCGTCAGATAGGTAACCTTACGGACCAGATGCTGAGTATTGGGCTTTCCACCGGTCTTGCATCTGTTTTTTCGCTGATCTATATTGCGGAGATCTTTGAATTTGCGCCTGCTCTCGTTGCGCCATCCCTGCTGATAACCATTGTGACTGTACTTATTTCCGTGGCTTCCACCTTCATACAAATGGGCATAACGAAAAAACGCATGAGTATACGTTCAAAGGAAAGCGGTATGAGTTACGCCATGATCTCCGGTATTCAGAAGATCAGGCTTGCCGGGGCAGAAAAAAGAGCCTTTGCCCGCTGGGGCAAACTCTATGCTGAAGAGGCAAAGCTCACATACAGTCCACCCACATTTATCATGCTGAATCCCGTGATCACAACTGCTGTTTCCCTTGCAGGAACCATCATCATGTATTCCGTTGCGATACAGTCAGGCGTGAGCATATCCGAATACTTTGCGTTTAATTCGGCATATGGCATGGTAAGCGGAGCGTTTACCGCATTGGCGGGGATTGCGATACAGATGGCGCAGATACGTCCCATTCTTGATATGGCAAGACCCATACTTGAAACCGTGCCGGAGGTGGCTTTGGATAAGGAGGTTGTCGAGAAGCTTTCGGGAGGAATAGAGCTGAATAATGTTTCCTTCAGATATAATGAAAACATGCCTCTTGTGCTCGACAATCTTTCCCTGAAGATATATTCCGGACAGTATGTGGCGATAGTGGGACAGACAGGCTGCGGAAAATCCACACTTTTCAGGATCCTGCTCGGGTTTGAGAAGCCCCAGAAGGGAGCAGTCTACTATGACGGAAAGGATTTAAGCAAGCTTGACTTAAAATCCCTGAGGAGAAAAATCGGAACCGTAATGCAGAACGGAAGGCTGTTTTCCGGGGATATATACTCAAATATCGTGATATCTGCGCCCTGGTTAACCCTTAATGACGCATGGGAAGCTGCAGAGCTCGCCGGTATGAAGGAAGATATCGAAGATATGCCCATGGGTATGTTTACCCTTATTTCCGAAGGACAGGGAGACATTTCAGGCGGACAGAGACAGCGGCTCATGATCGCAAGAGCCATTGCGCCAAAGCCGAAAATACTTTTGTTTGATGAAGCTACCAGTGCACTTGACAATATCACCCAGAAAAAGGTTTCGGAGTCCCTGGACTCTCTTCAGTGTACCAGGATCGTTATAGCCCACAGGCTTTCCACTATTAAAAACTGCAACCGCATCATTGTTATGGATAAGGGAAAGATCATTGAGGACGGAACCTATGATGAGCTTATGGAGAAGAAGGGTTACTTTGCGGAACTGGTGGAAAGGCAAAATCTGACGGGAACAGTCACTACCTGAAATCAAATTCTGTGATATAATTTCCTGGTAATCAATTATGAAAGGAAAGAATAAAAATGGCTGAAGAAAAAAACTCATCTAACTGTGACGGAAATTGCAGTTCCTGCGGTGCATCCTGTGTCCAGCGGGATCCCGCATCCTTTTTGATACCCGAGAACCCCGGAAGCCACGTGTCCCATGTGACCGGCATAGTCAGCGGTAAGGGCGGCGTTGGAAAATCCCTCGTCACCTCCCTTTGTGCCGTCGCATCCTCAAGAATGGGCTACAGTACCGCTGTTCTGGATGCGGATATAACCGGCCCCTCCATTCCAAAGGTATTCGGGGTACACGAAAAAACCACAGGCACCAGGGAAGGAGCCATGCTTCCGGTTGAATCCTCCTCAGGAATAAAGCTTATGTCTGTAAATCTGATCCTTGACCACGAAACGGATCCCGTGGCCTGGAGAGGCCCCGTAATATCCAGCGTGGTAAAACAGTTCTGGTCAGATGTGGCCTGGGGTAATGTGGATCATATGTTTGTGGATATGCCCCCGGGAACGGGGGATGTGCTGCTGACGGTCTTCCAGTCCCTGCCTCTTGACGGTATTATAATCGTGACAAGTCCCCAGGACCTGGTGGGTCTCATTGTGGAAAAGGCTGTAAGGCTGGCGGAAAAAATGAATGTGCCCATACTCGGTATTATTGAAAACATGTGCTATATTTCCTGCCCCCACTGTGGTGAAAGGATAAATATATTCGGAGAAGGACATACAGAAGAGATCGCACAAAAATACGGCATTCCCATTATCACCCGTCTCCCGGTAATGCGGGAGCTTGCTGAAATGTCGGATAACGGCGGCATTGAAGCAGTTTCGGATGACCTTATCGGGGATATCGGAACAGCCCTCAGAAAATAGATACCAGATTTTAATAATTAAGGGTCAATCATTTTTTCTATGTGATTCCTCAGCCGCTGACCCAGCGGTATAGT
>CAMJPM010000066.1 GCA_946407725.1 uncultured Lachnospiraceae bacterium | reverse complement strand
CGCCATTCAAAATGTGCCACAGGCACATTTTGCAAAGCGCAGCCGAAAGATGTCCGCTGGACATCTTTCCACTTGCGGTCCCGCAAGTGACTGTTCTGAACAGATAAATGATATCATATTTTCAACTCCAAACAGCCCGCTGTGGAGCCTTAACATTTTTTATTTCCTTTCAAGATATCCTTTGGCTTTCAGGAGCTCGGCACAGAGAACCCCGCCGCCGGCAGCTCCGCGGATGGTGTTGTGGGACAGTCCCACAAATTTCCAGTCATATACGGTATCCTCCCTGAGCCTTCCCACGGAGATCCCAAAGCCTCTCTCGTAATTCACATCCATCGTCACCTGGGGACGGTTATCCTCTTCAAGATACTGTATGAACTGCTTCGGAGCCGAGGGCAGGTTTAATTTCTGAGGTTCTCCTGAAAGCGAGGTCATGGCTGATATCAGCTCCTCCTTAGTGGGATTTTTCTTAAATTTCACAAATACGGAAGCAGTGTGGCCGTAGAGAACAGGCACCCTTATACACTGTGAAGTGATCTTTATCCCGTCATAGCTTACGATCCTGTCTCCCTCTATATGTCCGAATACCTTTAGGGGTTCCTTTTCGCTCTTTTCTTCCTCTCCTCCGATATAGGGGATGATATTTTCCGTCATTTCCGGCCAGTCTTTAAAGGTCTTTCCGGCACCGGATATAGCCTGATAGGTGGAAACCACCGCTTCATAGGGCTCAAACTCCCTCCAGGCATAAAATACCGGGGTATAGGACTGTATGGAGCAGTTGGGTTTTACAGCTATAAAACCTCTCTTTGTGCCAAGCCTCTTTCTCTGGGCAGGAATTATTCCGGCGTGCTCCGGGTTTATCTCCGGAATGATCATGGGCACGTCAGGAGTCCATCTGTGGGCACTGTTATTGGAGATCACCGGAGTTTCGGTCTTTGCGTATTCCTCCTCTATGGCGCGGATCTCCTCCTTTGTCATGTCAACTGCGGAAAAACACAGATCCACGTCTTCAGCAACGTTTTTTACGTCGCTCACATCCTTTACTACTATATCCTTTACTTCGTCAGGCATGGGGATCTCAAGCTTCCATCTGTCTCCCACCGCCTCCTTATAGGTCTTTCCGGCACTTCTCGGACTGGCCGCTATGGTCTTTACCTCAAAGTAGGGGTGGTCCTTAAGAAGCGCGATAAATCTCTGTCCCACCATTCCGGTTCCGCCAAGTACTGCTGCTTTCAGTTTTTCCATAATACATTCCTCCTCTTTTGTTTTTTGGAGAGCTACGCCATTTAAGGTTCGTTCCCCAAATCCGCATTCAAAGCACCTTTTTCAAGATACTCCTCATAATACTTCAGGTTCTTTTCCATGGAGGTCCTGCCCGGAGCACCGGGGGTCACCCTCTTTTCAACACAGGTCTTAAGGGAGATGGCCTCATATATATCTTCATCAAACACATCGGATTCTTCTTTCCATTCGCTTAAGGTCAGGTCGCTTAAAGCTTTATTCTCCGCTATGCATTTTAATACCAGCCGCCCCGTAACGGAATGGGCATCCCTGAAGGGAACTCCTTTTTTCACAAGATAATCCGCAGCGTCAGTGGCATTGGTAAATCCGTTTTCGGCGCTTCTCTCCATTATCTCCTTATTAAAGGTAATGGTACCCATCATTCCGGTAAAGAGCTTTAAACAGTCATTTACAGTATCGATGGCGTCAAACACCACCTCCTTATCCTCCTGCATATCCTTATTGTAGGCAAGAGGCAGACCCTTCATGGTGGTAAGGAGCGACATCAGTGCGCCGTACACCCTGCCGGTCTTACCCCTGGTAAGCTCCGCTATATCCGGATTCTTTTTCTGGGGCATTATGCTGGAACCGGTGGAATACCGGTCATCTATCTCTACAAAACGGTATTCGTTGGAGTTCCAGATAATTATCTCCTCGGACATACGGGACAGATGCATCATTATGGTGGAGAGAGCCGACAGGAACTCAATCAGATAATCTCTGTCGGAGACCGCATCCATGCTGTTCCTCATAGGTCCCCCTGTGAAAGAAAGCTCACTTGCGGTATATTCCCGGTCAAGGGGATAGGTGGTGCCTGCCAGCGCCCCGCTCCCCAGAGGACAGCTGTCCATGCTCATTATTATATCCCTTAGCCTTCTCCTGTCACGGAGGAACATTTCAAAATAAGCCCCCATATAATGGGAAAGGGTCACCGGCTGTGCCTTCTGGAGATGGGTAAATCCCGGCATATAAGTGTCCAGATTTTCTTTTATAATATTAAATAAAGCCTTTTGAAGATCAAAAAGCCTTTCATCCAGCAAATATATAGTATTTCTGATATAGAGCTTCATATCAAGAGCCACCTGGTCATTGCGGCTCCGCCCGGTATGCAGCCTCTTTCCCGCATCTCCTATCCGTTCAGTAAGAACGGATTCTACAAAGCTGTGGACGTCCTCATACTCATCAGTGATCTCAAGCTCACCCTTTTCCACGTCTTTTATGATGCTCCGGAGTCCCTCTTCAATGAGCTTTCCGTCCTCCTCCGGTATGATCCCGCATTTCGAGAGCATCCGGGAATGCACAAGACTGCCCTCTATATCTTCCTTTATCAGTCTTTTATCAAATCCAATGGACGCATTGAAATAATATGCGTCCATGTCTGTCTCATTTTGAAATCTTCCGCCCCAGAGCTTTGCCATGTCAATCAAATCTCCCTTTTATTGCGGTAACCGTACCGAGGAATACTATGACCGCGGTAATGACCTCAGAAAACATGCCGGTCACGGCACCTGCTATTATTATCAGTGCCACAAGTATAAGAGCCACATATGACGGCGCCTCCCCGAGAAGAGCCCCCATTATGATAGTGATAATGGAAATGATCAGAAGAGCCGCAAAGGACAGCTCCCTTAATTCCACATGCTTGATGGCGCAGAAAAACAGGGTTCCCACTATTATCACAAGTGCTATGAGAGATATGGTTTCCGTTGAGACGATGCCGTCCCTCCTCTGCATATGCCTGTTTTTCCTTTTCTTTCTGCCCCTTCCGTTTTCGGGCTCTTTACGCTTATGCCGCAGAATATCGGCATTTCCGGTATAATTTTTGTACGGGCCGTCCCTTCTTATGGTGGAATTGGCGCTTTTTAAAAACTCCGGAATGGTATCATTGACCGCCTCCGGCTTTAAACTATTCTGCTCTGACACAGCTCTTTTCTCCGTTTCACTTGTGTTTGAACTCATTTTACCGAATGATACCGGAGCTGCCGGCAGTTTTACCGGTACTGCCGCGGATACTTTCTCAGGCACTTTTACCGGTGCCGCCGCAGGTGCTTTCTCCGGTACTTTTACCGGTGCCGCCGCAGGTACTTTCTCCGGTACTTTTACCGGTGCCGCCGCAGGTGCTTTCTCCGGCACTGTCTCCGGTGCCGCCGTGGGTGCTTCTTCCGGCACTTTTACCGGTGCCGCCGTGGGTGCTTTCTCCGGCACTGTCTCCGGTGCCGCCGTGGGCGCTTCTTCCGGCACTTTTACCGGTGCCGCCGTGGGCGCTTCCTCCGGCACTTTTACCGGTGCCGCCGCTTCCACCGGCACTGGCGCCGGTGCTTTCTCCGGAACTGCCGCAGGCACTTGCTCCGGTACTGTCTCCGACTCTATAGAGGATGTTTCCTCCGGTACTGTCTCCGGCTCTACAGAGGGCGCTTCCTCCGTAATCATTTCCGGCTCCGTTTCCGGCATTGTTTCCGTTTCCCCGGCAGATATGTTCTCATAAGCCGCCCCGGGCTCTTCCGGGATCCCGGGTTCTCCTGTGCTCTCGGGCACCTGAGCAGTCTCCGGCACTTTATCAGAATCATTACGGCGGCGTGGTATCATTCCGCCGAATGGTTTTTTCTTCTTTTTTGCCATATTGTATCCTTTTTAAGGTCAGCCCACTGCCTCCCTTATACCCTTAGCAAGCTGGTCTGCGCAGGAGGTATTCTTCATCCCGCACTTATTTCCCTCCAGCTTTTCCATCACTTCTGAAGCATTCATACCTTCAATCAGTATCGAGATGGCTTTCAGGTTTCCGTTACAGCCCCCGTCAAATTTTACATTCCTTATCTTCTTCTCATCATCAATATCAAAATGAATCTGCACTGCGCAGGTACCCTTTGTTTTATAATCGATATGCTGCATATCCCATTGCCTTTCTAAATAATCCTTATCAGTAAAAAATGGATTGGAAGATATTATAAACCATTACAAAAATATCGTGCAACAGTTACTTTTTATCCTCAACGTCTTTTCCATCCTCAATATCCTTTTTATTCTCGCCGGATTTTCTATCTTCATCGTTCTTTTTATGCTGATGGTTCTTATTTTTCTGCTTTTCCTTTTCTTCCCTGTGCTTCTTTTTCTCCTCTTCCGATCTTTCCAGCTGTTCTTCCCTTTCCTTATGCTTTTTCCTCATGATCTCATCCTGCTCCTGAGCCCTTGCGGCAGCCTTTTCGGCACTCTTTGCAAGTAAGGCTCCAAAACGGGCCCTGACTGAATACATGAGAAGGAAGAAGGTGGGAAGGACTATAAGGGTAAGGAAGGTGGATACCACAAGTCCGCCCACGATAACAACAGCCATTCCCTGCATGGAATCCGCGGCTCCGCCGATACCAAGTGACGTAGGCACCATGGCGAGGATCGTGGTAAGAGTTGTCATAAGAATGGGACGAAGTCTTCCCTTTCCCGAATCCACCAGAGCCTCTACCCTTTCCATTCCGGCTTCCAGATTCTGCAATGCCATATCCACCAGGATGATACCGTTATTAACAACTATTCCGGACAGCATGAGGAAACCCATCAGGGAAACCATGCTGATCTTTGACCGGGTGATGATAAGATAAAGTATGGATCCCACAACAGCGAAGGGCACTTCCAGCATGATAAGCATGGAAACAGCTATGGAATTAAACTGCAATGCCATAACAACAAATACCAGGAAAATGGCTATTCCTATGGCTCCTCCGATGGAACCGAACTCCTCGTTCATTACCTCGGTCTGGAGGTCAATACCGTAATAAACCTCCGGACTCAGCTCATGCTCAGCTGTTTTCTTATCGATGATATCGCTGACCTTATCCTTTGTCACCGATGTCATATATGCCGTTACAGTGGCCTGATACATTCCGTCCCTTCTTGAAACGGTCTGGGGGGCAGATGCAAACTTCACCTCTCCTATCTCCGTAAGGGGAACGCTCACTCCTTTGCTGTTTGTGAAGGTCATGGCCTCCAGGTCGCTTATGGTTTCATACTGGTCATCCGGGAACTGCACCTTTACCGTATAGCTGCGGCTGTCCAGATCCACATCAATGGCATCTGTTCCGTTCATATTTACGTATACAAGCTGGGCGATCTGGCGGGGTGTGAAGCCCTTTGATTTTGCCATTACGGGGTCTATCACAACCTTTGCCTTGCTTCCCTGCCCCGCAACTGTGGATGAGGTGTAGAGCACACCGTCCACACTCCTCATAAGCTGTTCCAGCTCCTTTGAATTCTCTTTTAAAAGATCCAGATTTACGGACTCAATGACCACATTCTTGGTATCCGCACTTGTCATTCCTCCTGAGGAAGATCCGGCGGAACAGGTGATCTCGCTTAATTCCGAAAAATCCTTCAGGCTGACATTCCATTCATCCACTACATCCTGTGTCTTAATATTTAAGTCCTCATTGATATAGGCGCTTATTGTTGCAGACGTGGAGGAAAGTGTAATGGTCGTGGAGTAATTCTCAACATAGTCCTTGCTCTTAACAAACTCCTCAAGCCTTTTAACTGTTTCATCCATGGTTTCCAGATCCAGGTTAGGCCTGAAGGAAACGGAAATCTGGGCGACATGCTCATCCTCGGACGCCATCAGGTCCGTACGGAGGAAGGGAGTCAGGCAAAGTGTAAGTCCAAGCATCACAACGACGATCACAAACGTCGTCTTTTTGAATTTCAGAGCCTTTCTTAAAACCTTTTCATAAACAGGCAGGATCTTTTCAAGGATACGGTTTGTAAGTGTATCCTTTTTTTCAACCGGTTTATATGAAGCAAAGCATAAGGGAATGAGAAGGAGCGCCGCTATCATGGACGCCATAAGCGCAAAGATAATGGTAAAGCCCATGGGCTTAAACATCTGTCCCGCAAGTCCCTTCATAAGTGCCAGAGGCAGATATACCACCACTGTGGTCAGTGTGGATGTGATAACGGAGTTAGCAACTATAACTGCTCCCATAAGGGCCGCATCATAAAAACTGAAGTCCTCGTCGCGCTTCCTGAAACACATTTCCAGTACCACCACCGCGTTATCGGTCATCATGCCAACGGCAATGATCAACGAACCCGCCGTGATAACGTTGAGGTCAAAATCCGCAAGCTTCATACAGCAGAGGGTGGCAAGCAATGATACCGGCATGGTGCTGGCAACGATTAAGGATGCTTTCAGATCCCCGAAGAATATAAAGAGCACTAACATAGCCAGACCAACAGCCTGTAATACGGTCTTTAACACAGAGAGAAGGCTGTCAATGATCTGGTCGGAATAATCGTTGACAACGTCAAAACGAAGGGAAGGGTAAAGACTTCTCAGCTCATCAAGCTTTGCGTTTACCTGACGGGAAAGGGTAACAGAGGACTCCGTCTGCTTTCTCTTTAATTCCACGCTGACATTATCAACCCCGTTATAACGGCTTAAGGAACTGGCTTCCTTATTGGCAAAGCTGACATTAGCCACGTCCATAAGGTGTATGTTCTGTCCGGAACCGGTGGTTATGGGCACCTGCTCCAGCTCCTTTATTGTCTTGTATTTAACCTCGGCACTTAACGCCACCTTCTGGTCCCCAAAGGTGGCTGTTCCTGTAGGCATTGAGAAATTGACGGCGGATATGGCGTCCGCGATGGAGGATACGGAAAGGCCGTACTGGGCTGCGTATTCTGGGATGATCTCAACCCTTATATATCTTTCCCTTCCGCCGTAAAGCTCAACCTGGGCAAGAGTCGGGATCTTTTTTAATTCCGGTTCTATGTTGTTTTTTACGGTTTCCAGAACGTCTTCATCAGGATTTTCAGAGGTGATGGATAACTGTATATCCGACATGGAGGAGGTATCCATTTCCATTATAACGGGATCGCTGACTCCGTCCGGCAGATCATTCATTATGGCATCCACGTTCTCACGGACATCGCTGTACACTTCGTCCATGTCAGTGCCGTAGGCAAACTGCATAATTACCAGACTGCGGTTGTCCCCTGACTGGCCGTTGGAATGCTTTAAGCCGGAAATGGATTCACAGGCATCGCAGATGGGATCCGTAACAAGCTCGTCTATTTCCTCCGGAGCGGCTCCCGGATATGCAGTGATGACTATCATATAGGGAACGGACATATCGGGGGAAAGCTTCAGGTTCATGCTGGTCAGGGATACCGAAGCAAACACCACCAGCGCTAAAATGGCGACAATGGCCGTAACGGGACGTTTTATCATCCCAGCTATCATAGTGCGCATTTACTTATCCTCCGAATCATCATCTGAAGTATTTACTTCATCTATATTGATCTCTGTGGAGGCTTCCCCCGCGGTTATCTCGGAAGGATCGGATATTTTTTTCTGTACTGCACCCGAATTATCTTCAGACGCATTGTTTTCATTGTTCTTTTCGGCGGATGCAACCCTTATTTCAGCGCCATCTCTTAACTGGGATGACCAGGATACTATAACATCATCCTTTTTACCGAGACCCTTTGAAACAACTATACCCTCGTCATCGGAAATGCCGGTTTCAACATCGCGCCTTACAGCCTTGCCCCCCTCCGACACAAATACATAGGCCTGTTCATCATCATAGTAGACTGCATCCCCGGGAACCGTTATGGCATTCTTTGATTCCCTGGTTATGGTCTTTATACTCACTGTGGAACCGTTAATGAAATCATCGGAACCGTCCACCATGGCGGCCTCCACCTTAAACAGTCCGGTTTCGTTGTCAATGGTATTACCCACCTCAGTGATCTTTGCGGCATATTCATTGCCGTTCTTTGTGACCACGGCATTATTTCCGGCCTTTACGTTTTCTACCGTACCTTCCGCAACATAGAAAACTATCTTGTTTTTGGCGTCCGTTTCTATGGTATATGCCTCGGTGGCTGAAGACGCCATGTTGTGGAGGGAAATACCGATATTGGTAATAATTCCGCTTACCGGTGCGGTAACGGTACAGTATTCCAGAGCCATCTCGGCATTGGCGAGATTAGTCTTTGCCTGCCTGAGTGTTGACTGGGAATTTACCAGGCTGGCATCCGCTCCCACAACCTGGGCATTTACCCCGAAAAGTGTGGTGGCCTTGGTGAAATTGTTATAGATATCCCTGTTCTGCTCTGCTATCGCCACACTCTCCTGTGCCGTATAATAATTCATCTCGGCAGAGTCTGTGCTGAAGCCGCTGGTGCGCTTCTGCATGTCAAAGGTCTGTATGGCGTTTTCAAGGGAATCCACGGCTGAATCCGCAGAAGAGTAGGCACTTGCCGCCCCGGAATAAGCATCCTGCAGATCGTCCACTGAACCAAAGCCCTGGGACTTGAGCCATTTTTTCGCATTATCCTCGCCCTCGGAGTTAACATGGTCACGATAGGCGTTCATCACATCGTTAAGCTCATCCCTCTGCTTCTTAAGCTTTTTCCTCTTTTTCTTCATATCGCTTAAGTCGTCTTTGGCCTCATAGTACTCGGTTTCATAATAATCCTGAGAGGTCATTGAGGTCTCAAACTGATTGCCTGCGGACCTCTTCTGGGCATAAGCGGAATCCACCGCCATATTCAGCTGGGCCTCATTGCTGGAGATCTTTGCAATGGTCTCATTGGCCTGGGCCTTTGTACTTGCATTTGATGCCTGCTGGGCTGTATAACCGGCATTGGCACTGTCCACGCTGGCCTTTGCCTGTTCCACCTGCCTCTTTGCGCTCTCATCGTCTATCTTAAAAAGCAGGTCACCCTCATTTACATGGTCTCCCACTTTAAAATATTTTTCCGTAACCTCTCCCGCAGTCTTCGGAACCACAACAACTGTGCTGTCCGCCTCAACAGTAGCGGAAAAGCTGGATTTTATGGATACATCCCTGATCTCCGGATTTGAAGTGCTGACCTCAATGGAGGTATCCGCACTCTCCGTGGCCTCCTCTTCCTGTTTTTGTGCCAGTGGTCCGAAGGAGCAGCCTGTGACAAAAGTTGTGAGCAATGAAACTGTTAATACTGTGGAAAATATACTATATATTGACCTTTTCATAAACGTCCGCCTCAAGATACTGTGTTTTACTGGTTTTCTAACTATCACATGTGCCAAGCCCCTGTAAAAATAAGGCTTTGAGACATATGCTAAAATAAGTGAACGTCCGATATTTTATCACAATATCTTTAAATTGAACAGTATTTTTAAATTAATACATGGGAATTACTATAAGAATTACTATAAGACTTCCGGTTCGGGATAATCCACCCCGAAGGTCTCAACAGTTACGCTCTCCATCCTCTGGGTCTCATAGGGCCTGTCATCCGGGGCTGTGGCGGTATCTGCTATGGTGTTAACCACATCCATTCCCTCTATTATTTTTCCGAATGCCGCATATTCCCCGTCCAGATGGGGGGATCTCTTATGCATGATAAAGAACTGGCTGCCTGCGGAGTCCGGGATCATGGTCCTGGCCATGGAAAGCACTCCCGGCTCATGCTTCAGATCGTTTTTAAATCCGTTATTCGTGAATTCTCCCTTTATGGAGTATCCCGGACCGCCCATTCCAGTGCCCTCCGGGTCTCCGCCCTGAAGCATAAAGCCCGATATCACCCTGTGGAATATTACACCGTTATAAAACCCTTTTTTAATAAGTGAAATAAAATTATTCACAGTGTTTGGCGCGATCTCCGGATAGAGCTCCGCCTTCATAACGTCTCCGTTTTCCATGGTTATTGTTACAACAGGATTTTTGTTTTCTGACATTTCTTTACCTCCATTAATTTAATTTTCGTATTTTAACACTACTGACCTTGTTTTTTCAATTCGGGAACACCACATAATGATAAATGTTTTTTGTAACTGTTCAGAACCTCCCGCCAGTGAGGCATCCCACATCAAAGATGCGGGATAAGTCCCCACACCGCATATCCGGGGCATTGACCGACTCAGCCGTTCAAAACGTGCATGAAAAACCGATGCCAGGCACGCTGAGCGTGCCTAAACAGTATTCAAAACATGCCGGTGACATGTTTTGCACTTGACTTTTTTCCGTAAAAAATGATTTTTGATTAGAAATAATCAAATAAATCATTTTTTGCTCATATCATGACACCGCGGCTGAAGACCATTTTCAAAGACAAGTCATCGTCCAACACGGCAAGATTCGCTGATTTTCCGGGCTCTATACTGCCTGTGTGTTCATAGATGCCAATGGATCTCGCAGGATTCACCGCTGCGCATTTTACTGCCGTCTCCAGGGGTATCCCCATTTCAACAACAGCGGTTCTCAGACAATCCATCAGATTTACAGCGCTTCCCGCTATGGTTCCGTCTGAGAGCACTGCTTTTTTCCCCCGTTTTATTACCTTCTGACCTCCCAGTGAATACTCACCGTCAGGCATTCCCGCGGCTTCCATGCTGTCCGAGATAAAAATGACCCTGTCACTCCCGAAAAGCCTTAAGGTACTCCTGACCACCGAGGGATGCACGTGTTTCCCGTCGCAGATGATCTCCACCTCCACATCATCAGTGTCCGCCGCCGCAAAGACCGGACCGGGAGCCCTGTGGTTCATGTGGTTCATGGCATTATAGATATGGGTGACATGTTTCATCCCACGGGCAAAAGCCTCTTTCGCAGTATCAAAATCCGCTGCGGAATGGGCAAAGGATATAACCACCCTGTCCCTGTTCTTATCAATAAACTCCATTGCCCCCGGGAGCTCCGGCGCGATATCCACTATCTTTATAAGCCCTCCTGAAGCTTCCATTATCCGCTCAAAAAAACCGGTATCCGGATGCCTTATGTATTCCAGGTTCTGAGCCCCCTTTTTTCCGGGATTTATAAATGGTCCTTCCATATTTATCCCCCGAAGGTACGCACCCCGCTCACTTTTGTATGACCGGGCAGTCTCCGCGATCTTTATAAGCGTATCCTCCGGCAGGGTCATGGTGGCAGGACAGATATCAGTGATACCGCTTTTTTCCTCATAGAGCGCCATTTTCTCAATGGCTTCAATTGTCCCCTCGCAGAAGTCATGTCCCATGCATCCGTGAAAATGAATGTCCGTAAGCCCGGGAATAAGCTTTGATCCCGAGACATCCACAACCTCAAAGGAACCCTTGTCTTCCGGCTCCCTGATAAAGATTCCATTTTCCATGAAGACATCATGTTTTCTGAAAATATGGTCGCTGTCAAACACCTCCGCGCCCTTAAGCCGGTAACCCACAGATTGTCCCTCCTATGGAAAACTGAAAAACAACAACATCCACATTTGCGCTTTTTTACAGGTCTTAAAGCTGCATAAGCTTTTTCATTTCGTTTACTATAACATATGTTTAGAAGCTTTTTCTACTTGCCTATATGCCAAAATCCTCATCCGGGCAAGTAAGCTGGATTCCCTCCAAGTCCCTGATTACTTGCCTAAATAACAATTTGTCCTTTTGGCAAGTATTTTCAGCTCCTTTCAAGTCCCTGATTACTTGCCTAAATTAACAATTTGTCCTTTTGGCAAGTATTTTCCGTATTTTCGCCGGAAAATTTTACTTGCCTTAATCGCTAAATCATCCTCATGGCAAGTAAACTTTCGTCTTTAGATGTAATATTGAAGTTTAGTATGGGGAGTTTATCTGTCCGCTGTTTTGTGGTAAAATGAAACTGGTTGTATAGTATTTATTGAAGGGAGATTGTAATGAAAAGACGTATTTTTGCAGCGCTTTTAACAATAGCCATGACTGTATCTTTTCTTTCCGGATGCAGCATGTCAGGTGCTTCTTCAAAAGAGGGGGCTGCCGCTGACAGTGACGCCACAGAAGGCAGCATTGCATCAGAGGAAGCTTCGGAGGATGTCCAGGAGATCACCTGGTTTTACTGGGATGACCTGGACGCAACAGAAGACCTTATTTCCAAAGGATATAAGGAAACTCTCGAAAGATTTAACAATGACTATAAAGGCAAATATCACGTAACTGCAATTACCGAAAAGCTTGATAAGTATTACACAAAGCTCAACGCTCTCATAGCTTCGGACGAGTGTCCCGATGTTTTCATTGTAAGCCCGGGTCCCAATCTTACAGCTTATGTTGATCCCGGTACAGCAGCTGATCTTACACCTTATCTGGATGCCGAATGGAAGGGATCCTTCTCCGGCGATGCTGTATTTGCACAGCAGACCTATGACGGCAGGATCTATGCAATACCTCTTAACATCGCCGCGGCATGTGTATTCTACAATAAGGAAATGTTTGAAGAAGCCGGCGCAGCAGTCCCCAAAACCTGGGACGAGCTTCTCACGGTCTGCGAAAAGATCAGGGCGAAGGGCCATACCCCCATCACCATCAGTGCCGGAACATCATGGTGTCTGTCAATGCTGGCAGGATATCTCTGTGACAGGGAAGGCGTAGACTTAAAGAAGATCGAAGCCGGTGAAGAGAGCTGGAACAATCCCAAAACCATTTCGGCAGCAAACAGGCTTTTACAGCTTTCACAGTATTTCCAGCCCACAGCAGCAGAGGATACCAATGTTATTGCAACAGCAGGCCTTTATAACGGCGAAGCAGCCATCCTTATCCAGGGTTCATGGGCGATTGCAGGCATCAACGGCGAGAACCCCGATTTCGAGAAAAAGTGCGGCGTATTCCAGTTCCCCGAAATTCCCGGGGGAAATGATCCCAACAGGGTCATCGCCAAGTGCGACTCACTTGCGATGAGTGCAGACACAGAATATCCTGAGGCCTGTATAGCTCTTATGAAGTACTTCACAGACGATACAGCCCAGAAGTACACTGCAGAGGTGGGCGGAAAGATCCCCGTTACCAAGGTAAAGTATGATATGGACAAGGCTCCTTCCCAGCTTGCAGACGTTATGTCCATCTTCTCCAACGCAAGCTCAACCTTCGGTTTTTACGATGAGTCACTCTTCTCCGCAGAGGCCGGTTCAATCTTCGATGACAGCATGGTTGACATATATCTCGGAGAAAAGACGCCCGAACAGGCATTTGACTATCTGGATGCATGGTATAAGGCAAATAAGTAAATTTTGTTTTAGCAATTAAAGCAATCCCTTACATGGCAGGGGTTTATTCCCCTGCCCTCTATAATATAAGCAATTGACCTAAACGGCATACAAATATTGAATTATTTGACAGTAAGCGGTAAAGATTTAGCGTGCTATCGGGATAAGCATGAAAACATTTAGTCAGGTTATTTTAAGAAATGTTGTTCTATTAAGCTTGATGAAACCTTACGACTATCTTCAGCTCTTCTTGATCAGTACCGTAAATTTCTTTCCTGAGCCGTCAGGGGACAGATACTCTATCTTGTAGCTCTTTATCTTTTCCGTGTAGTAGGCATCAAAGTAATAAAGCTTCTTCTTTTTCTTTGCGACCGGATCGGCTTCCATTCTGGTAGTAACGCCGGCATACTCAGGGATCCTCGCCGAACAGTAATATACCGGCCCCGAAAGCTGATTTACGGATACCCCGAATATACTGTCATCCGGCTGTTCGTAAATGACCTCCCCTGTTTTTACCCTGTTCTTATTATAAACCTCAATGTATTTATTCTCTGTGCCCATGAAATGCTGAGGACCGCAGCCAAAGTCGCACCTGTTATCAGAAAGGGTCACCGTGATACTCTTATGGAACTTACCGGATGAATCCGTATAACCCATCTTTTTAACCTTATCAACCACGGTTACGACATAATGGAGGGTGGTTCCGTTATAAGTGGTGTAGACCATGGCGGTATAACCCAAAGGAGCCTTTTTGGTACATTTAAGTATTCCCTTCTTCAGCTTCTTCATATCAAAGTATTTATCGAGGCCGGCAGAATCGCTGTCTCCGTAGGGCATTATATTCCATTCCTTTACTGCGTTTTTCTTATCCAACTTCTTTCCGTCGGAATTGGCAATATATAGCTTCTGGGTACAGCCCTTTCCTATCACCGTTTCCACCCACATTCCGAATTTCTCAGTGCTGGAAAGAAGGCAGATAGGACTCTTTGACTTGTCCTCAGGGATAAAGCAGGCGTATAGTTTTGTCGAATACTCTTCCTTGTCGGAATTCTTTACCTTTGCTACAGTCGTAACGGTATCCTTGTCAAAATTCCATAACAATGAGCATCTCTGTTCTTTAAACCACCCCTTAAATATATATCCTTTCTTAATTGGATCCACAGGTCTCGGAACCAGGCTGCCCTTTTTCAGGTACATTGGTTCTATACCTTCTTCAGCCCCGTCAGCAACAAATTCCACCTTGCAGTACTGTGCAGCGTTGTCCTCAATAAAGGCGGCTGTTATGGTGTGATCAGACATTACCTTGTTAAAGGTATATTGTTTAACACCGCCAACGGCCTTTCCGTCCACCATGACATTGCTGACCTTGTTCCCATCGGAAGCACTGATATTAAAGGTAATGTTGGAATACTTGTTTACTATTACACTTCCGCCCGGCGTAATGCTGCCGCCTTTCCCGGTAAGTACATTTATGGTATAAAATGATTTTCCATCGTCAAATATATCCCCGTTTGTGGAAGAGAAAAGTGCAGTTATAGTGTGATCCCCTGTAACACTTGCAAAAGTGTATGTGGCATCCGTTCCCACATCAATACCATCTACAGAAACGCTCTTTATGAAAAACCCGTCCCAGGGGTTAATTGTAAATTTCTGTTCTGCCCCTTCCGGAACCATCACACTGTTTTCCGGGGAAATGGTTCCCCCATATCCGGCCACCGCAGTTATCGCATAATAAGATAGGTCCGGATTATATTCAACTCCCGACCACTTGGCATAAAGGGTCAGGTCATTATTAACAACCTTGTTAAAATCCCATTTTTCACCAAACTTCCTGTCAGTATACCATCCAAGGAAACTCGAGCCTCCCCTTACCGGATCCACAGGTTTTCCTGCTTTTTCACCGGGTTTAATAATCTGGGATTCCACATTACTTCCACCCATGCTGTTAAAGGACACCATGCATTCTGTCTGTTCCCAGGCTGCATATAAAGTTATGTCTTCTTTAACCGTGTCTTTTTCAAAATCCCAATAATGCAAGAATTCATCACCATAATAGAATGTGTACCATCCCTTAAATGTATTTCTGAGCTTTACCGGGTCTTCGGGTTTTGTAACAAGCCCGTCAACTTTAACAAGCTGATCCCCTATTAAAGAACCGCCTATGGAGTCAAAACTCACAAGACAGTCACTCTGGAACCATGCTGCGTACAGGGTGATATTTGTCTGGGCTTTATCATTATCGAAATCCCATTTTTTTCCACCATAGTCAGGTGCTGTAAACCATCCCCGGAATTCGCATCTGTCCTTTTGGGGATCTTCGGGCTGCGTTAAAAAGCTTCCGTATTCTGCCTCCTGTTTATCTACAGGGGATCCGCCGCAGCTGTCAAAGGATATGGAAACCTTGTCTCCGCCTAAGAATACCTTCTCGATGTAGTCTTCATTAAGGCCTTTGACATCTCCAAATCCATTTGTATACCAGTCCCCGCTGGTACCGCCATAGGTAACTTTACTGATATTGGGGCAGTCTTCAAATGCATTTTCGGCTATACTCTCCACTCCCGCAGGAATATAAATCTCTTCAAGGGAAGGACAGGCCATAAATGCTGTTTCACCAATGGTCATCACACTTCCCGGAATACTCATTTTCCCGGAAAACCTACATCCTCTGAAAGCGTCCTTCGGTATCTCTTCAAGATTTATTCCGTTTTCAAAGGTAAGAAGCCCGTTAAAGCCGCCGCAGCCGTTAAACGCTCCCTCGCCGATAGTTGTAACATTCTTAGGTATTGTAAGACTCCCGGTAAGACCCTCGTCTCCTTTAAATGCTTCCCTACCGATAGTGGTCAGGCTTGCAGGAAGGGTCAGGCCTCCGGCGAGGCTGGTACAGTTATGGAAAGCATAATCGCCAATTATTTTTAGTCTACCATTTAAATCCAATGACGTTATTTTCGTATGTTCAAAAGAATAATCCCCTATACTTTCTGTTTTATCCGGAATCTTTACTGATGATTTTAATCGAGTATTACCAAAAAATGCATAATTTCCAATATATGTCATATCTGTTGAGCCTGTGAAATTTAGAGCATCTATATACAAAGCTCGAAAAGGCGAAGAAGTAATTCTATATATACCCTCCCCAAAATCATAATAATGATCCTCAAGATTATAATCATTCATCTTCCCAAACCCCTTGATATACAGGGTCTTGGTACTTTCAGTATAAGAGTATTTCAAATTCTCCCCACAGGCTTTATCTTCTATATCACTCCTGAGTATCTCCGGTTCCTCTCCTTTGTCAGATATCGGAATGAAACCATCTTCCTCCGATATCTCTGTATCCGGATTTTCGGCAGCCGTTTCCCTGCTTTCTTCCTCAGAATTCATCTCAATATTTGCTGAAGTATCTGTTTTCTCAGTCCCCCATGCCGGCATCGCCCCGGTCAGCACCATTACCGCTGACATTATCAATGCCATAAGTTTCTGTCTTCTTGCTTTCATCTCTTCCCTCCTTGGTGATTATATTTTTTACTCTATCCTATTCCGCTAAAACCTGTGTCAACTGCCGGTCATTATTTTTAGTTTAGTGGCATACCTCTTTCCGGATCCATTCTTTCCTTCACCATACTCTGCGATTATCTTTGCCGTGCCCTTCTTATGGACTGTGATAACACCGGTGTCAGGGTCCACGCTGGACACATCAGGCTTTGAGGAAACCCATTTGTTCGGACGGTAGGTAAGGTAGTACCGCCGAGATACTTAAACGCATCAAGGCTTGCACCTGCGCTTAAGCTCTGGGAATCTTTCTTCAGCATTTCAGGCAGCTGGATATAAATGCGTATGGGATCTCCGACATTCGTCCATCCGCTTCCCTTTATCTTCTGCTCCATCCGGATATTTAACACCCCTCTTTTTTTAGGCTTAAGCACGCCGTTTTTGTCGATTTTAGCGGTCTTCTTATCATCAACGGTATATCTGTGCTTTGCGGATGTATCGTAGTCCTCTGCCTTCGTAAAGTATGCTTCCAGCTTTTTACCGATATCCACCTGTTTTACCACCACCACAGTATTTGACTTTTCAGGGTCGAATGACCATTGGACGTTTCCGCTGCTTACAGACCCGGCTGCCACGCTGCTTCCATCGTTGTCATGTACCGGGGAATAGGGGTCTGTAATGTCGTCCTTATCACTTCCGGCTCCGGGATTCCCGGAATCTCCCGGGGTGGAAGGATCCGTATTACCGGGGTCTCCACTGCTGCTTCCCTTTGCAGGGATCACTGTACTTTCCTTTGTGATCTCCGTATTTCCTTCCGCATCTGAAAAGCATTTATGACACTCTGAACACTCCCAGTATTCTATATTCCCTGCTGCTGTTTCCGTCGCCTCAACACGGTCGTGCTTTATCAGGGTGTGGTCATTAAAGGAACCGTTTCCTTTACAATTCGGAGAAGTGTACTTTTCCGAACGGATTAAATGTAATACGGTTTTACTATGTCCTGCTATACGAAATCCGCATATTTACTTGATTTTTTGAAGCTTTATGTTAATATAGAATCTCTGGTTTATATTGGATTTATTAAGAAATAGCCCGTTCGGAAAAGTACACTTTCCCGAATTTTTCTATTCGTTCAGAGAAAGCGGTTTTTCGTGTATTTTACCCCTATCGCCGGCCGTGAAATTTGTATATGATACAGATCTTTATTTCCGTGTTGTGATTATTTCCCATATGCATTAAATCCTATTTTAGATGCATAAAAAGCAGCAGACCTCCGGGATCTACTGCTTTTTTTGTTGGTTGTTATTCTGTTTTTTCTGAAAAGATTAAAGCATGGCAGAATACTTAGAGCAGTCTGCTTCTGAAAAACCTAAAGCTTTCATAGCCTGCTCAGCTGTCCATTTCATGTTTTTCATTAATTCTTTAATATTTCCTAAATTTGTATCTGTTGTAGCTTCTGCTCTTTCTTCTGCTCTTTCTTCCGCTATCTCTTCCTTCATTAACTCCTTAAGTGCCTGGCACATCTTTTCATCCCTCCTTATCTTTTCAAAAAGCTCCGCATTCTCCGAAACACTCACCTGAAGAACAGCATCTATATTATTCCGTTCACCGGGTTCCTTTGCCAGTTCCGCTTCCTGCAGAAACGTCCTTACATCATCTTCCTTAGCATTCTTTGATAATATCTTAAGCCCGGAATGTTTCTTCCCGTCCATAGCTCCTGTAACAATGACCTGTGTATCAAAAAGTACCTTTCCGGTAAGATAATAAATCCCTTTATACTTTTCCGTGATCACTACTCCGGATCCTTCAAGTATCCTGAATAACTCCCTCGGATAAGCCTCCCGTATCATGGTCAGCGTAAGCTCCTCAGCCGGTATTTCATTCACGTGCTCCCCAAGGGCTTTATACAGACAGCCATACGATATTGTTTTGTAGTAATCATCGATTGATAGGGAGTCACCACTTCCCTTATACTCAAAAACATTGAACCGCTTAAAGAGTTTGCCTATCTCATTCT
>CAMJPM010000065.1 GCA_946407725.1 uncultured Lachnospiraceae bacterium | reverse complement strand
TGTGACTCTGCCTTTCACATCAGGTACTACAAGTATGAAGGATACAACAAGTAGTAATAACCTTCTTAGCAGTATCACAGCCGGTAACGGCGGAACACTGCATCTTTACGGAAAGGCCGTATTTAAGGACAGGGATAGCGGAGAGGAGATTGTCCGCCCGGTAAATGTACACATGAACACCGCCTTCCAGACGGAGGATGTCAGGCCCTATTATTATTATGCCGGCGCAAACGACGATGAAGAAGACTACGCCAAATATAGCGGCTGTCCAACACTGAAGGTCCAGCTTCCATCTAAGTCCGGACGATATACTGTCGGATATGAGCTGTACTCCGATGTTAAAAAGGACAGGGTTAATAAAATCACTGACCAGCCTGCTTTCTCTGACGGAGAGATACAGGAGGGCTTCATAAAGGCAAGGGATCTTAAGACCAGGATCAAGGAGCATCTGGGGAATAACTACGCTTTCACAACATACAGGAATACCATAATCTTCTCTTCCGGAGGGAAAACCTTAAGCGATAACGGACTGGAGGATCTGACTGCAGGAACGAAGGTTGAGTTCACTTCAGATGTCATGGATAAGGAAGGAAACCTCCTCGGGTATTACGATGGCTCATTTACCGTTAAAAGTGGAAATGAGACTGATGGAGACTATAAGGTGACATTTGAACCGGATAACGGGGAGGAAGAAATCGTGAGAACCGCCAAGCCTGGTGGTACCGTGGTGCTTCCGGATAACCCGGTTAAGAGCGGATTTAAGTTTGCCGGATGGTACACCAAAAAGAATGGAGAGGGCAGCGCCTTCACCTCAAGGACTGCGGTGACGGAAGATATCACAGTTTTCGCTCATTGGAAACAGGAGGAGAAGGAGGAAAGTATTTCTTCCACAAATATAACGGAGGAGGACAAGAAGCCCGATGACCCCGATAACCCTGATGACAGTGGTGAGGGCGGGGAAAGCAGTAGTTCTGAAAGCGAAAACAGTGCGGAAGATGATGTGTTCGGTAATAATGGCGGCAAGGCTCCCGAAAAGGACCCCAACGATTCTGCTGATCCTTTCTCCGTGTATCATGAGAACGACGGAAGCTCATTTGGCTCCATCAGCGCCGGGAACGCAAGGTATGCATACGATCCCGAAAGATCAAAGACTGTAATAGCAGGCTTGAAGAATCTGGATATCAGCGCAAAGTTCAGGAATTATCCGAGCATGAATGGCTATGATTCTTCTGCGAAACACCGCTATAGAGTGGATAATAAAAAGATCGCAAAGGTTTCAAATAAGGGGCTTTTAAGCGTAAAGAAGAGCGGAATGTTCCAGATCATCTATGAACAGAAGGCAAAGGGGAGCGGCTGGACCCAGATAGGAGAGCCTGTCACCATGTATTCCCAGATGCCGGCTATGGACAAAAAGGACTCTCTGACCCTTCCTGCGGGTGTTAATGGGGATGCGTACAAATACTTAAGCCGTACTTCGTACTCGCCTACCAAATGGATCTCCGCAAAAGAGGCCGTGGCTTCGGTTAGCGAGGACGGCACCATTATTGCCCATAAAAAGGGAAGCACGAAGCTAATAGCCCAATACGGCGACGGAAAGGGGTCTTCCGGAAAGAAATACAAGACTAAGCTAAAGATAACGGTCAATTAACTATTGAGGGCGCAGCCAATGGCTGCGCCCTTATCACAGTGGGTATCATGGTAATTAATATGTAAAAATTTAGGCTACCTATTTAATGATTGTTATGTTATAATTAATCCCAAATTGTATTTTTTGAAATATTGCCGTATGAAACGGCAAACGGAAAACTATAAACGGAGGAAACAAAGTATGAGCAATCTTACAAACAGCTCCGCCGGGCAGAGGATACTTTCACTGCTTGACGAGAACAGTTTCGTGGAAGTCGGTTCTGATGTCAGGGCACGCAGCACGGACTTCAATGCGAAGCCAACGGACGCTCCGGGAGACGGTGTCATTACCGGATACGGCACCGTGGAGGGCAGACTGGTTTATGTCTACAGTCAGGACGCAAAGAGTCTCGGCGGATCCATCGGTGAAATGCACGCAAAGAAGATAGTAAATATCTACCGTCTTGCGGTAAAGACCGGATATCCCGTGGTGGGTATCCTGGATTCAACCGGTCTCAGGATCAATGAGTCAACAGACGCCCTGAATTCCATGGGCAGGATCATGAGCACCATGGCAAAGGCATCCGGCGTCATTCCCCAGATAACCGCGGTATTCGGTAATGCCGGCGGAGGAATGAGCGTGGTGACCGAGCTTTCCGATTTCGTGTTTATGGAGGAAAAGGGCAAGCTTTTCCTTAACTCTCCCAATGTTGTAAAGGACAACTATGAAGAAAAATGCGACACTGCTTCTGCCGATTACAAGGCTGAGGCCGGGGCCGTGGATGTAAAGGGACCCGAAGCCGATATTTATGCTAAGATTAGGGAGCTTTTATCATATCTTCCCGACAACTGTGATGATGAAGCCTTTGTTTCCGATACCGAGGATGATTTAAACAGGGTTTCACCTGATCTTGCCTCCCTTTCAAAGGACACCTATCAGGCAATACTCCGTATTGCGGATGACGGCAGGTTCTTTGAATTAAAGGCAGACAGCGGCAAAAACCTGGTGGCCGGATTTATCCGCTTAAACGGATGCACCGTGGGTGTTGCCGCGAACAGGTCAGAGGATATCACCGATAAGGACGCAAAGCTTAAAAACCACCTTTCCATCAAGGGTATGAGAAAGGCATTAAAGCTTATTGATTTCTGCGATGCTTTTAATATCCCCATCCTCACCCTTACAAATGTGAACGGTTTCTGCACCTGCGAGAAGTCCGAAAAGCTTGGCTCAAGAGTGGCCGCAAAGCTTATCAGGGCCTTTGCCGGAGCAAGCGTTCCCAAGGTAAATGTAGTTGTGGGTGAAGCTTACGGAACCTCCGCTGTTGTTATGAACAGCAAGGCCATCGGAGCCGACTATGTATATGCATGGAAGGATGCGAAGATAGGCGCCATGGACGGCCGTCATGCTGCTGAGATCCTCTATGACGGGGAAGGTGAGACGGTTATTTCCGAGAAAGCAAGGGAATATGATGAAATACAGGGCAGCTCCTTAAGCGCAGCTTCCAGAGGGTATGTTGATACGGTTATAGATCCTCAGGATACAAGGAAATATGTGATAGGCGCTTTTGAAATGCTTTACGGAAAAAGGGTGGCTTCACCGGACAGGAAGCACAGCACAATTTAACTTAAAGGAGATAATTCATGAAAAAAATTATGAAAAGACCGGTTCTCCTGCTGCTTACTGCCCTCATGATCCTTACCATGACTGCATGCGGAAAAGAGAAGGAAAGCGCAGACTATAACGAGACCACCGTAAACCAGGTGACAAAAAACGTTATCGCGCTTATGCAAAAGTCCGTAAATCCCAGTATGGCTGAAAAGATCGCATCTGCGGATGAAGAAGATCTCAAAGCCTTTGAGAGCGAGATCGCATCCATGGGTCTTGGTATAAAGGGTGAAGCTTTCCAGAGCGGTTATGCTTCATACACCGATGCCGTTAAGGGGGATCTGGGAGAGATAGTGGATGTCGCCGACAATATGGAGATCACTGCCGACAAGGATGCTATCACCTGTGATATAAAGGTGACCGGAACAAAGAGATTTCCGGATGGTTCTCCCAGGACTGCTACAGTTGAGATCATGATGACAAAAAGGGGCACGGTCACAAGTGTCACATACAATGTTGACAGGACATTCGGGGAAAAGATCACAAATGCAGCCCTGAATACCGTTCTCGGAATGGGTACCACATTCTGTCTTCTTATTTTCATAAGCCTTGTTATCTGGCTTATGGGATCCATTGTCCAGGGTATGGACAGGAAGAAGACCCAGGAGATGGTTGCAAAGGAGAGTGCGGCTGACCAGGTCGTTTCCCAGATCGCAGCCAGGGAAGAGGCCGCGAAAGCTAAGAATACGGCCGATGACAATGAACTGATCGCGGTGATAAGCGCTGCCATTGCTGCATACGAAAGTGAAGCAAGGGGCGTGAACGTTTCACCGGATACATTTATAGTAAGGTCACTCAGGAGACATTGATAAAGTAAACGAAAAATAAGGAGAATTGCATATTATGAAAAATTATACCATTACCGTGAACGGTACAAGCTATGACGTAACAGTTGATGAAAAGGGCGGATCTGCAGCACCCGCAGCATCTGCACCTGCAGCAGCTCCTGCACCTGCAGCAGTAAGCGCACCTGCAGCAGCACCCGCCGGCGCAGGCTCCATCCAGGTAACTGCCGGAGCAGCAGGAAAGGTGTTCAAGCTGGATAAGAGCGTGGGAGATCACGTTGATAAGGGTGAAACAGTTATTACCATTGAGGCTATGAAGATGGAGATAGGCTGTGTTGCTCCCGCGGCAGGAACAGTTGCTTCCATCAATGTTTCCGTGGGCGATCCCTGTGAAAACGGAACGGTGTTGGCTACGCTTAAGTAAAGGAGTCCATAATGGAATATATTGCTAATACTCTGGCGAATCTGGCTTCCCAGTCGGCATTTTCCACTATGACAGGCGGCAATGTGGCCATGATAGTGGTTGCCCTGATATTCCTGTATCTCGCCATCGTCAAGGGCTTTGAGCCCCTGCTCCTCGTACCCATTTCATTCGGAATGCTGCTTGTTAACATCTATCCGGATATAATGACTGAGGGCGGACTTTTACATTATTTCTTTATGCTGGATGAATGGGCCATTCTTCCCTGCCTTATCTTCATGGGCGTGGGCGCAATGACTGATTTCGGACCCCTTATCGCTAATCCAAAGAGCTTTATTCTGGGAGCTGCAGCCCAGTTCGGTATCTTTACCGCATATTTCGGTGCAATAGCACTGGGCTTCAACGATAAGGAAGCTGCAGCCATCTCCATTATCGGAGGAGCTGACGGACCTACATCCATTTTCCTTGCCACAAGGCTGGGACAGACGGCTATTCTCGGACCTATTGCGGTTGCGGCATATTCCTATATGTCACTGGTTCCCATTATTCAGCCGCCTATCATGAAGCTTCTTACCACAGAAGACGAGAGAAAGATCAAGATGGAGCAGCTTCGTCCTGTTTCAAAGCTTGAAAAGGTTCTCTTCCCCATAATCGTTACCATTATAGTATCGATGATACTTCCCACCACAGCTCCCCTTATCGGAATGCTGATGCTGGGTAATCTGTTCCGTGAGTGCGGCGTGGTACGCCAGCTGCAGGAGACTGCATCCAATGCGATGATGTACATAGTAGTTATCATGCTGGGTACCTCTGTAGGAGCCACCACCAGCGCGGAAGCTTTCCTGAACGTTACTACGATAAAGATCGTCATACTGGGTCTTATTGCTTTCGCCTTCGGAACCGCTGCGGGAGCTATTGTAGGAAAGATAATGTGCTATGCTACGGGACGTAAGATAAATCCCCTTATCGGAAGCGCCGGGGTTTCGGCGGTTCCCATGGCGGCCCGTGTTTCCCAGAAGGTTGGTGCAGAGGCGGATCCTACAAACTTCCTGCTCATGCACGCTATGGGACCTAACGTGGCCGGGGTTGTGGGTACAGCCGTCGTAGCCGGAACATTTATGGCTGTATTTGGAGTATGACTTGATCCCGAAGGGATCGAGTCACGGCGACATCAGATTTACCTTGTAAATCTGATGTTGGTTGTAGAGAAGTTTTCAATGTTTTATATGGAGGATAAATAAATGGCAGATACAAACAAAAAAAAGGTAGGCATTACCGAGACCATCTTAAGAGATGCCCACCAGTCACTGATCGCCACCAGAATGCCAATTGAAGAAATGCTTCCGATCCTCGATACCATGGATCAGATAAAATACAATTCAGTTGAATGCTGGGGTGGTGCAACCTTCGATTCCTGCCTCAGATTCCTGAAGGAAGATCCCTGGGAGAGGCTGAGAAAGATAAGAAAAGGACTTCCGCACCAGAAGCTGCAGATGCTTTTCCGCGGACAGAATATTCTGGGATACAGCCATTATGCTGATGATGTTGTGGAATATTTCGTTCAGAAGTCCATAGCAAACGGAATAGACGTGATCCGTATATTCGACTGCTTAAATGACCTTCGTAACCTTGAGACCTGTGTAAAGTCCACAAAGAAGGAAAACGGTCATGCGCAGATAGCTCTTTCCTATACACTTGGTGATGCTTATACACTCGATTACTGGGAAAACGTAGCACGCAGGATAGAGGATATGGGTGCAGACAGCATCTGTATCAAGGACATGGCAGGACTTCTCCTTCCCGGAGCAGCCTATGACCTGGTAACCGCATTAAAGAAGGGCTCCAGCCTTCCTATTCAGCTTCATACCCACTATACCTCCGGAATGGCTTCCATGACTTATCTGAAGGCTGTTGAGGCAGGAGTAGATGTTATCGACTGTGCTGCTTCACCTCTTTCCATGGGAACATCACAGCCTGCTACCGAGGTTATGGCAAAGGCTTTGGACAGCAGCGGATATGAGACAGGACTTGATCTTGAGAAGCTCATTGAGGTGGGCAAGTACTTCGAGCCTTACAGGGAAGAGTGTTTAAAGAGCGGTCTCTTAAATCCCAAGGTTATGGGCGTTAATATCAACACCTTAAGATATCAGGTTCCCGGCGGAATGCTTTCAAATATGATAAAGCAGCTGGGTGAGCAGGGTAAGGAAGACAAGCTTACAGAGGTTCTGGAAGAGGTGCCCAGGGTTCGTAAGGATCTGGGTGAGCCGCCTCTCGTTACACCTTCATCACAGATCGTCGGCACCCAGGCCGTTATGAACGTTCTTATGGGTGAGAGGTACAAGGTTTCCACAGGCCAGACCAAGGATCTCTGCCGCGGCATGTACGGCCAGACAGTAAAGCCCATGAATCCAGAGGTGGTTGCAAAGATAATTCCTGGCGAGACACCTATTACAGACCGTCCGGCGGATCATCTGGATCCCCAGCTTCCCAAGTACAGGGAAGAGATCAAAGAGTGGATACAGCAGGATGAGGATGTGCTTTCATATGCCCTCTTCCCCCAGGTAGCCATGGACTATTTCAAGTACAGGAAAGCACAGCAGGAAGGCGTGGATCTTACAAAGGGAGATAAGGAAAACGGCGCATATCCGGTGTAATCCGTATAAAAGAAAAGGTATAATATATGACTATAAGCCCGGTCCGGTAATGGACCGGGCTTGTTATATTTTTGATTTTCTTCCGGAAAAAATTTAAAAACACTTGATAAAGGCTGAAAGTTAGGATAAAATATCACTTGTTTTTAGAAATACGGTATCTATTCAGAACCCTTCGGATTCTGAATAGTTACGAAATACGGACTTAATGAGGAAGTCCGTCAGAAATATGGAGGGTACCATGCCAAGAAAGCAGAGTGTTACGAAGGACATGCTTCTGGATGCTGCGTTTGATCTGGTCAGGGAGAAGGGGAGAGAAGAGCTTTCGGCCAGACATCTTGCAGAAAAGGCCGGATGCAGTACACAGCCTATTTTCAGGATCTACAGCAATATGGGAGAGCTGAATAACGATCTTTTCCTTAAATGCGCCGATTATTTCAGCGGTTATTTTGAACTGGACAGCAATTATTCCGATGTTCCCTTTGTTAATTTCGGAATGACATTCATTTCATTTGCAAAGAACGAGCCAAATATCTTCAGAATGCTTTTCCTTCAGGAAAATGACCTGAATAAGAGCACCTATGATCTTGTTAACGGCGGATCAAAGAACTATGTCATAAATGAACTGAAAAGGATCAAGGGAATAGGGACTTCGGATTATGAATCCGTATTCATGAGGGTGTGGCTTGTTATACACGGTACTGCCTGCATGATGATAAGAAATGAATTTGATATTTCGGAAAAAGATACAGTGAATCTTTTAGAGGATATGTTTGGCAAGATCTATGGGTGATGTAAAGGGGCTGATCCAGCATATCAATGAGGATTTTCCGAAGCTTTCCAAGGGACAGAGGGCTCTTGTCAGGTTCATTACGGAAAACACGGACGAGGCGGCTTTTCTTACAGCAGCAAAGCTCGGAAAAAAAGTGGGCGTCAGCGAGTCTACGGTGGTGCGCTTTGCCTGTGCAGTTGGGTACGAGGGGTTCCCGGAGTTTCAGGAAGCTCTTTCCAATGTGGTGCGCCATAAGCTTAACCGCATAGACCGTATGGGAGAGGTCTATGGCAACAGAAGCGATTCCGAGATAATCAACTCTGTACTGCGCTCAGACATGGACAAGATCTCCGAGACAATGTCGGATATTAACACCAAAGCCTTTGAAATGGCTGTTGAGACAATAATAAATGCCGAGAATATCTATGTTCTCGGAATAAGGAGCTGCGCGCCGTTAGCGGGGTTCCTTTCCTTTTATCTGAACACCATGTTCGGAAAGGTACATCTCATTTCCACAAACAGCCTGACAGAGGTCTTTGAACAGCTTATCCGTATCAATGAAAAGGATGTGCTCATCGCCATTGATTTTCCGCGCTATTCCATGCGCACCTTAAAAGCCCTGGAATATGCCAATACAAAGAATGCCCATCTGATCACGATTACCGACAGCAACCGTTCACCTATGACCCTCTATTCATCCTGTAATCTTCTTGCAAAAAGTGACAGTATCTCCATAGTCGACTCTCTTGTGGCGCCTCTTTCCCTTATAAATGCCCTTGTGGTAGAGCTCTGTATGAAAAAGACGGATGATGTGGTGGAGCATATGAGGCTCTTAGAGGATACCTGGGAAGAATATCAGGTCTACAATTCCGATGAGATCAATTTTATAGACGAAAACAAGATCCGTGAATATCCCGTCACAAAATACGGGAAGAATTAAAGCTTTAAGCAGACATGAAAGAAGTTTTGGTGGTTGGCGGCGGTGCCGCAGGAATGATGTGTTCCCTGCTCCTTTCAGAGAAGGGGTTTAAAGTCACTCTTATCGAAAAGAATGAGAAGCTTGGTAAGAAACTCTTTATCACCGGTAAAGGGAGATGCAATCTCACCAACTATTCAGACGCCGAAGAGCACTTAAATGCCATTCAGTCCAACAGGAAATTCATGTATTCCGCACTGTATTCCTTTACGGCATACGATGCTGTAGAGCTTTTTAACTCACTGGGACTTGAGACAAAGGTAGAGAGGGGAAACAGGGTATTTCCGGCATCAGATCACTCATCAGACGTGATAAAGACCCTTGAAAAAGTACTGAAACACAATAATGTCAGGATCCTTCTGAATACGAAGGCCGCAAGGCTCCTGATATCAGGAAACGGACAGGAAAAAAGCGAAATAAAGGGCGTTCTCCTGTCTGACGGGAAAAAACTCTTTGCCCATAAGGTGATAGTTGCCACCGGAGGCAGATCCTACACCTCCACGGGATCCACCGGGGACGGGTATAAATTTGCAGTATCAGCGGGTATGGAGGTAATTCCCCAGTCACCCTCGCTGGTGCCCATGAACTCACCGGATGAGGACGTAAGGAAGCTCCAGGGCCTGTCCTTAAAAAATGTGGGAATAAAATTGTCTTCGGAGAAAAAAGTGCTGTATTCAGATTTCGGGGAAATGCTGTTTACCCACTTCGGAGTGAGCGGACCGGTTATACTTTCGGCTTCCGCAGCAGTGAAGCCCGGTTGTTTTTCAGAGGAGCTCATGCTGCACATAGACCTGAAAAGCGCAGTGCCGGAGGAGGAACTGGACAGACGGATTATCCGTATATTTGAGGAAAACAGACAGAAGGAGTTCAAAAATTCCCTTGCCTCCCTTTTTCCTTCAAAGCTTATACCTGTGATGGTAAGCCGTTCGGGCATAGATCCGTACAGGAAATGCGCGGAAATCTCCAGGGAAGAACGGCGTAATTTTTTAAGCCATATAAAAGACTTCAGGGTGAGGATAACCGGTCTCCGGGGCTTTGAAGAGGCTGTGGTCACCAAAGGCGGGGTCTCTGTTAAGGAAATAGACCCGGGAAGCATGGAATCCAAAAAGGTGTCGGGTCTTTACTTCATCGGGGAAGTCCTTGACATAGATTCCTTTACCGGAGGCTTCAATCTGCAGCTATGCTGGTCCACAGCCGCAGCCGCTGCACATCATATATTATGATCAGAGGTCAGTATGTGCACGCTGATCAGATTTACGCCTGCACAGTCAGGATATTAGCGGATATACAGACATCTAAAGGACGTTCCGAAGACGTCGCTGCTTACGTACCGTTCTTTGGCACGTTACGCAGCGCAACGTCTGAGGCCGAGCCGAAAGGCGTTCCTTTAGCAGCTGTATAGCCGCTAATATCCGTCAAGATAAAGGAGGATAACCATGGGATACGATATAGCAATTGACGGGCCTGCTGGGGCAGGGAAGAGCACCATTGCAAAAAAAATAGCAGAAAAAAGAAATATGATCTACGTGGACACCGGAGCCATGTACCGGGCCATGGCCCTTTATATGATAAGGGAAAGGGTTGATCTTGATGATCCTGAGGAAATAGCGGAAAAATGCCAGAATGCGGAGATCACCATAAAGCATGAAAACGGTGTACAGTGCGTATTTTTAAACGGAGAGAACATAAACGACCTTATAAGAACCGAAGAAGTGAGCAAGGCGGCTTCAAAGACCTCTGTTGTAGGGGAATTAAGGAAGAAACTGGTCTCCCTGCAGCAGGAGCTCGCCGTATTTGAAAGTGTGGTAATGGACGGCAGGGATATAGGCACAAAGGTGCTTCCCAATGCCAGACTGAAGATATTCCTCACAGCCAGCACAAAGGTGAGGGCGAGAAGGAGATTTGATGAGCTCCTTGCCAGGGGAGAAAAAGCGGATCTTATTGAGATAGAAAAGGAGATATCCGAAAGGGATAAAAGGGATTCCACCAGGGCCGAGTCTCCCCTTGTAAAGGCTGATGACGCCATACTCGTGGATACCTCCGAGCTGACAATTGATGAGGTGGTGGATAAGATCCTGTCACTTATAGACTGGTGAAATGTCCGGTGCAAAACATGCCGGTGGCATGTTTTGAATGCCGTTTAGGCACGCTGAGCGTGTCTGGCATCGGTTTTCACGGGCACAGTACCTGGGAGGATAAACTATTTAAAAATGGAAGTTATTACGGCAAAAACCGCGGGTTTCTGTTTCGGAGTAAAGAGAGCCGTGGATACTGTATACGAGGAAATAAAAAAGGGCGGAAAGATATACACTTACGGGGAGATCATCCACAATGAAGAAGTGGTAAATGACCTTGAGGAAAAGGGTGTTTCCGTAATAAATACCAGGGAGGAACTGGAAAAGATCGGGGAGGGCACCGTGATCATCAGATCCCACGGCGTTTCAAAGGATATTTACGAGCTCCTTCAGAAAAAGGAAAAGGTAAAGCTGGTGGATGCCACCTGTCCCTTTGTGCTTAAGATACACAATATTGTGGAAGAGGAAAGCTCCAAGGGAAGGGAGATCGTGGTGATCGGCGACAGCGAGCACCCGGAGGTCCGCGGGATAATGGGATTTGCGGAGGAAGGAACGGCCCTTACCTGTATAAAAAGCGTGGAGGATGCGGAGTCTTTTGCTTTAGAAACACATGGACCGGTGTCTGTTGTGGCCCAGACGACCTTTAATGTGCATAAATTCAAAAAGCTTGTTGAAATAATCGCTAAAAAATGTTATGATGTGCGTACTGTGAATACGATCTGTAATGCTACATTACAGAGGCAGACTGAGGCTGGAGAGATAGCATCCCGTGTGGATGCGATGATTGTGGTTGGAGGACGGCATAGTTCCAACACGAGGAAGTTGTACGAGATCTGTTCTGAACGATGTGCGGACACAAGGTTCATTCAGACTGTTGATGACCTTTATCCTGACTCTCTTAAAGATGTAAACTGTGTGGGTATCACAGCAGGGGCTTCCACCCCAAATTATATTATTGAGGAGGTTCAAAATCATGTCAGAGGAACAGACTTTTGAACAGTTATTTAACGAATCACTGGAGCATGACTCCAATATCAGACCCGGAGAGATCGTAAAGGGAAAGGTTATCTCCGTTAAGGCTGATGAGATCGTGCTCAATATCGGAGCCAAGGGCGACGGTATCATCACAAGGGCAGAGTATTCAAATGATAATGCTCTGGATCTTACCACGGTAGTCAAGGAAGGTGATGAACTGGAAGCCAAGGTGCTTAAGGGTAAGGCAGGGGACGAGCAGGTTCTCCTTACCTATAAGAGGCTCGCTGCCGACAGGGGCAACAGGAAGCTTGAGGAAGCCTTCAACAATAAGGAAGTCCTCAAGGCAAAGGTTGTCAAGGTGCTTGACGGCGGCCTTTCGGTCGTGTTTGAGGGCGCAAGGGTATTCATTCCCGCATCTCTTGTATCCGACACCTATGAGAAGGATCTGAATAAATATAACGGCCAGGAAATTGAATTCATGATCACTGAATTCAATCCCAAGAGAAGGAGAGTCATCGGTGACAGGAAATGTCTCCTGGTTTCCCGCATGGCTGAACGCCAGAAAGAGCTCCTGGAAAAGCTCAATAAGGGTGACATTATCGAAGGACAGGTTAAGAATGTCACTGATTTCGGTGCTTTCGTAGACCTTGGCGATATAGACGGCCTCCTTCATATTTCCGAGATGTCCTGGGGACATGTGGAAAATCCCAAGAAGGTATTCAAGGTTGGTGAGAACTTAAGAGTCTTCATCAAGGACATACAGGGCACAAAGATAGCACTTTCCCTTAAATTCCCGGACCAGAACCCCTGGATCAATGCAGCTGAGAAGTATGCTGTGGGAACCATAGTAAAGGGCAAGGTTGCCAGAATGACCGATTTCGGTGCGTTTGTTGAGCTGGAGCCCGGTATTGACGCTCTGCTCCATGTTTCCCAGATCTCCAGGGATCATGTGGAGAAGCCTTCAGATGTGCTTAAGAGCGGCCAGGAGGTTGAGGCAAAGGTAGTTGACTTTAACGAGGCAGATCACAAGATATCCCTTTCCATAAAGGCACTTTCAAGCCCTGCTGAGGAAGAACCCGTTAAGGAGGAGACAGAGGAAGCAGCTCCTGAGACAGAGGAAGCTCCTGCAGAAGAAGCTCCCGCAGAGGAGTGATCCGGATCGGACTACAGAGGTTGATGACAGCCTGCCGGCAGGCACGCCTGCCTGCGGCAAGGTACAAAAAATGAAAGGATACTTGATTAATGGTTTCCGGAGATTACGAACAGTTTAAGAAGTCAATATTTGCTCTTACAAAGATAGATCTTTCCGCATACAAGGAAAAGCAGATGAGACGCCGTATCGATACACTTATTGAACGGAACAGCTTCAAGGACTATCCCTCTTATGCCGATGGATTAAAGAAGAATACAGCTCTTTTTGATGAGTTTGTAAACTATATTACCATTAATGTGTCCGAGTTCTACAGGAATCCGGACCAGTGGCAGCTCATGGACAAGGAATTCATTCCGGAGCTCATTAAGAAATTCGGAAAGAACCTGAAGATCTGGAGCGCAGCCTGCTCAACCGGTGATGAGCCCTATTCCCTTGTTATGGCGTTTTCAAAGCATCTGCCCTTAAACCAGATAAAGATCAATGCCACAGACCTGGATAAAACAGTCATGGCCAAGGCTAAGGTAGGGCTTTACAATGCCAAGTCCCTTGCCGGGGTTCCTGCGGAGTTCAAGACCAAATACTTTGACAGGGTAGGACCTTCATACCAGATCCATGAGGAGATAAAGAGACAGGTTACCTTTAAGGAGCACAATCTCTTAAAGGACACATATCCCACCCAGCAGGATCTTATCGTATGCAGGAACGTGCTGATCTATTTTACCGAGGAAGCAAAGGACGAGGTATTCAGGAAATTTGCCGCTTCCCTTAAAAAGGGAGGAATCCTCTTTATAGGAAGCACAGAGCAGATAATGAACTACAAGGAAATGGGTTACGAGCGCCGCAATTCCTTTTTCTACGAGAAAGTATAGGTTTCCGATTTTGCGTTCGAAAACCTATAATAGCGGAGATTTTTGTTGACTTTTATATTAAGGAGTTGTTTTCAGACTACAAGTCTGAGAACAACTCCTTTAAGAATCATAATAAAAAATAAAACACCAATTTTGCTTCACTAAAAATCTATCTCTATTTACCAATATATATCGCCAACAGGAAAACCAACGGCAGGCTTTCAAAGCGATTACAGGACGAAGTTGAAAAATCTCTCGGAAGCATGAGGAATGGAGGGATGACTACATAACTCTGTTAGAACACTACAAAGAGAAATTTGACAAAGGATTTGATGAAGGTTTTGATGATGGCTTTAATAATGGTTATAATAAAGGCCTGAAAACAGAGCGTCAAAACACCGAAGCAGAACGTAAGCGTGCTGACGCTGCTGAGTACGAGTTAGAAGGATACAAAGCAAAATATAAAGAATGTCCACTCATCTAAAGCACTTCGAAAGCACCATGATAAGGTATTCCCGGCATTCCGGGCTCCCGGAGAAGCTGTCCTCAACCGGGATATAAAGGTTTTTGCCCTTGTATTCTTTTTTGAATAAGGGCAGGCCGGAAATCCCGCAGCCCTCCGGCAGGGGAATAAAATCCCCGTTTTTTCTTATATAGCAGTTTGAGGCTTTGGCATTTTCTGTTGTGACGTTTTCCATGAGCCTTCCGATGGTTTTCAAAACAGCGGTATCATCAGAGGGAATATAGAAATAATCCCTGTAATTATCAAAAAAATGCTTTAATTCCCCGGAAAAAAGCGGTACATGGAGTTCCCCTTCACTCTCCTGTACACTTAAAAAAAGCCTCAGGTCGTGGAAGAGACGGGGCAGGGGCACAGGGGAGGGAAGCGAAAAACGAATGACAAGTTCTTTTGTTTCCTGTCCGTCAAAGCCTTTATGGCTCTTTATCCCGCAGTCCAGGATCTCATAAGAGCCTTTATGGCTCTTTATCCCGCAGTCCGGGATCTCGTAAGGGCCGGCATCCTGTCCGAAAACCAATTCGCACGGTCTGTCGGAGGAATGATCACTGATTATGGCCGATTCCCGCAGCTCTTCGGCCAATCTGAAGATTTCCGCATAATTAAGTGCTGGAAGAATGGCCGCCATTCCCTGCACGTCTTCAGCGTTATGTGTCAACAGGGCGTTTTCCAGAACGGGATCTTTTGTCTTAATGTACTCATAATATACAGGGATGAGCTCTCCGCCGGAATAAATATCCTCTCTGTTTATACCCAGCATCTGTTCGACGGATTTCTGGTTAAGATGGGGGAGACCGAAGGCTCTCCGGTAATTTTTCAGATGCCTGTAAATATCGAAACTGCGCCCTTCCTTAAGACAGACTGGGGGCTCTGTATTACAGATCTGACAGCGCTTTAAGAGAAACGGGATGTCAAAGCGCTCACCGTTAAATGTAATAATTGTATATGAGCCTGAGTCTAAAAGTTTTCTGAACTCTTCAAGTATCAGGGGCTCTTCCTCAGGGGTTTCAGCAAAAAGGAGCTTCAGGTCATAATTCCCACGGGGATGCCCAAAGCAGGGAAAGAGCAGCCCGATAAGATAAACCGATGAACTCTCCCTTTTTAATCCGGTAGTCTCGATGTCCAGAAAAACACCGTCAGAATCCCATAATTCTTTATATATTTCTTCATTTGAAATTGTGTCGGAAAAGTTGTCAATTATCTTCATATTTGGTATTATATCATGTTAGATATGAGCGTCAAAAGTCTGGCTTCGGATCCATAAGGGTTTGGAGGGATAGTGTTGACTACCATCAGCATTTGACGGCCATATCTCAATTTATGTAAAGGAGAGGGAAGAATTAGGATGTCAGATTTCAGACCAAAGTTCACCTTTGACGGCGGCATTCATCCCGGTGCCAGGGATAATAAGGACATTTCCAAAGAAAAGCCCATAAAGGATGTTCTCCCGAAAGGTGACCTGATATACCCTGTTTCCCAGCATATCGGCGCTCCGGCAAAGCCCGTTGTGAATGTCGGGGACAAGGTGAAGGCGGGACAGCTTATAGCGGAAGCGGGAGGCTTTGTATCCGCCAATATTTATTCAACCGTCAGCGGTACGGTAAAGGCAATTGAGAAACACAGGGTTCCGGTAGGAGATATGGTACTTTCCATCATTGTGGAGAATGACGGACTGTACGAGGAGGTGGAATACCCCGAAGCGAAGCCATTAGATGAGATCAGCAAGGAAGAGATCGTTGCTGCTGTGAAAAAAGCAGGAATTGTCGGAATGGGAGGCGCAGGCTTCCCCACCCATGTGAAGCTCTCCCCAAAGGATCCTTCAAAGATAGATTACGTTATAGGAAACTGTGCGGAATGTGAACCCTATCTTACTTCTGATTACCGCAGGATGATGGAGAATCCGGAGCTGGTCATCGGAGGAATGAAGTGCGTACTCAAGCTTTTTGATAACGCAAGGGGTATCATTGCCATAGAGGACAATAAGCCTGACGCTATCGAGCTTCTTACCAAGCTTACGAAGGATGAGCCGAGGATCGACGTATATGCCCTGAAGACCAAGTATCCCCAGGGATCTGAGCGCCATATCATCTATGCCTGCACGGGCAGGGCCATCAATTCAAAGATGCTTCCGGCTGATGCCGGCTGTATAGTTGATAACTGCGATACCCTGGTGGCCATAAACGAGGCGGTTACAAAGAATATTCCACTTATGTACAGGATAGTCACCGTTACCGGGGATGCCATAAAGGATCCCAGGAACTTTAAGGTACGCTGCGGAACTAATTATAAAGAGCTGATAGAAGAGGCCGGAGGCTTTGTGACAGAGCCGGGATGCGTTATTTCCGGCGGTCCCATGATGGGATTTTCCATCTTTGATCTGAATGTACCGGTTACGAAGACCAGCTCGGCACTGTTATGCATGAAATATGATGAGGCCGCAAACGCAGTGGAAAGCGCCTGCATTAACTGCGGAAGATGCGTTACGGCCTGTCCCGAAAAGCTGATACCGAGCCAGCTTGCCACATTGTCCGAAAATGAGGACTATGACGCCTTTAATGCTCTCTACGGTAAAGAGTGTATAGAATGCGGCTCCTGTTCTTATGTATGTCCCGCAAAGCGCCAGCTTGCACAGGCAATAAAGTCCATGAAGAAGCTTTCCATCGGACGTGACAGGGCTATGGCTGCAGCAGCCAAGGCCAAGGCTGAAGCGGAGGCGAAGGCGGCAGAAGAGGCCAAAGCCAAGGCTGAGTCGGAGGCAAAGGCGGCGGAAGAGGGAAAAACTGAGGAAAAGCCTGCTGAAGAGGCCAAAACTGAGGAGAAGCCTGCAGAAGAGGCGAAAAGCGATAACGAAAAGAAAGGTGGTGAGGAATAATGGCAGAAGAAAACAAGGCTCTTATGAGCGTTACTTCCAATCCACATATAAGGGATAATATAACAACCCAGAAGATCATGATGCATGTGATCATAGCCCTTATGCCCGCGACCCTCTTCGGAGTATGGCATTTCGGGGCCTATACCATTGCAGTGATCCTTGTAACAGTTATTTCTTCAATGTTTTTTGAATATCTCTATGAGAAGCTCATGCATCTGCCCATTACCGTAAGTGACTGTTCAGCGGCCCTTACAGGTCTCCTGCTGGCTCTCAATATGCCCCCCAGGATCCCCTTATGGATCTGCGTCATAGGATCTCTGGTGGCCATAGTGCTTGTAAAGCAGCTCTTCGGAGGACTGGGACAGAATTTCATGAACCCTGCACTGGGAGCCAGGTGTTTCCTGGTTATTTCCTTTGCGTCATACATGACTAATTTCGCCTATGACACCTATACCGGGGCCACTTGCCTTGCAAGACTGAAGGCAGGGGAGCTGATCACCACCTTTGAGATGGTGACGGGAAATGAGATGGGTACCATAGGAGAGGTATCGGTTATAGCTGTGGTCATCGGCGCCTGCTATCTGATACTCCTGGGGATCATAGATCTCACCATTCCCGGGACATATATTGTGACCTTTGTGGTATTCTGGTGCATTTTCGGCGGACACGGCCTGGATCCCTATTATATCACCGGACAGCTTGCAGGCGGCGGATTGATGCTTGGCGCCTTCTTTATGGCTACGGACTATGTTTCAAGCCCCATAACCTTTAAGGGAAGGATCATATTCGGTATAATCCTGGGGATACTGACCGGGGTTTTCCGTGTATTCGCGTCCGGCGCAGAGGGTGTTTCCTATGCCATCATAATAGGAAACCTGCTGGTACCCCTTATTGAAAGGTGGACGGTTCCCAAGTGCTTTGGATATGTTAAGCCGGAGAAAGGAGGTAAAGCATGACCAAAGAAGTGAAGAATACTCTTCTGATGACTGCTTTTGCCCTGATTTTCGGGCTTATCCTGGGCCTCGTGCATGAGGTTACGGCAGGACCCATTGCCGCCCAGAAGGAAAAAGCCCTGAAAGAAGCATATCAGGCTGTGATTCCCGAAGCAGAGGAGTTTAATGATATCGGCGTTACTCCCGAAGGGGCAGCTGAGGCCATTAAGGACGGAGACTACAATGCGGAGATTACTTCCGTACTGGAAGCCGTGGCTGACGATATGGCTGTGGGCTATGTGATAAACGTGGTAAGCCATGGCGGATACGGCGGAGATATAGCTTTCTCAATGGGAGTTGACGAGGGCGGAACCATTCTGGGTATTTCCATTACCTCCATTTCCGAGACTCCTGGGCTTGGAATGAAGGCCCAGAGCGATCCCAACTGGCTTCCCCAGTTCTATGACAAGGAGCCTCTGACTAAGTTTACACTGGGAGATAATGTAGATGCCATTACCAGCGCCACATTTACCTCACGCTGTATAGTAAGGGGTGTAAATGC
>CAMJPM010000064.1 GCA_946407725.1 uncultured Lachnospiraceae bacterium | reverse complement strand
AGGGAAAGGGATCTCCGGGATAAGATAATGCGGATACTCTCCTCCGAGGATGAGATACGTCCACAGGACAGCCTGAAGATGAGGCTTAAGGAATATTCCGCGGATACTGAGCTCTCTTCCGACAGTGATTTTATGGAAATGCTGGATGCATTAAAAGGGATAAAGTATAAAGAGAGATTTGGCGAGTATAAGCTTGTGGAAACAAGTGCGCTTAATGAAGCAGTTACAAAATATGCCGGGATAATCGCGGCAAGGGAATTTGAAGAGCAAAAAGGCGGCAGGGAAGCGCTTGGTTTTAAGATAACCGGGAAGATGAAGGACATTTCTGCTGCTGTAGCAGACAGCAGGCAGAAAACGGAAAGGATCTTCAGTGATCCCAAGGAATATTATACAGCAGAAATTAAGAAAAAGACCGAAGAGGATCTGGAGAAGTACAGCAAGGAAAGAAGCAGCTCTGTAAAGGCTTTTCTCCAGGAAAACATAGGTCCGGCATTAAATATGGGATTAAATCCCGGAAGTGCCCCGGAAGCAAATAAGCCGTATCTTAATGCTGTTCTTGCAGGAATGGATTCGCTATTTAAAAGAAATGTACCAAGTGTGCTTCAGGGAAGTTTTAAGACGAATAGGCCTGACGGATCATCGGATTTTGATAAGAATGAGGCTGAAAAGTTTATCGACAGCCTGACAGAAGACCTTGTGTCCTTTGAATTTTACAGCAGGATGAGGGGAATAAATCCTGATTACAATGTTATCGATGTATTAAACAATGTATTTAAGACGGCTCTGGAGGAAAAGGAGAAACTGGATCCCTCGCGCATGTTTGATTCTCCGGACTATGACTGGTCACAGCACGATGACGAAAAGGATGATTATGTCAATGATTACAAAGGAGATATTGCCGCTAATCTGAGAGCTGTTATTTCAAATGAAAGAAAGGGAAATGAATCTGAGCTTAATGACTTTTCGGAAAAGATCTTTTCATCCCGGGCCTTCGTGCATGCCATTGGAGAAAAAGCCCTTGAGTTTGCGGATAAGGAGTATAAAGCCTTTAGGGAAGCCTTTGAATTTAAGGATATAAACGGGAAAAAAACCATCGGGAAAAAGAATGGCTTTGATGATGCCCTTAATTCCTTTGCGGAAAAGGTCGCCGAATATGAATTCAGGGAGAAGAAAAAGAAAAAGCTTGAATCCCATGAGTTTCCCGCAAAGTCCAATACCGCCCGGTTGATTCAAAGGCTGGATAATGAGGAGAAATACTTAAAGGCAAAAGAAGAACTCACGTTAAATATCATGAAAGGTCTCTTTGTCGGCCAGTATCAGGGTGACGCTGCAGATGTATTTTCAGAACTTCTGAACCAGATGATAGCCGGTCTTAAAACCGGGCATGAAGCAGACGGTTCCTTTGACAGGATCGAGAATGCTTTAAGTGAAGTAGTACAGTCTCTTAAAAATGTACAGAATCCATATAAGAAGACAGACTGGTATTATGGAAAAGGGGAAGAAGCGCATGAGGTAAGGGCTGCTATAGACAAGGTATCTGATATTCTCCTTATGGCAGGGGATCCCCCCATAAAGAGAGTTGATCCCGATGGCGCTTCTGCCCTGGAAGAGGGACTTCCGGATAAGTATTATGCTACGAGGCTTATTGAAGGAATCACCAATGTAAGGGAAAATTTAAATGACAGGCTCAAGCGCCTTAAAGATGCGGACACTTATCTTGAGCCCGCATTAAGGATGTTCCATATCCTTAATAAAACTAAGGGCAATAATGATCAGATTACTGACAGAAATATTTTCGCGAATAAAATAGCTCCTTACTTAAGTATCGCAGATGCTGCCGGTTTCAATGAAAAATTCGTTGATTCTCCTTTGGGAAACAATATTATTTCCGAAGCGGATAAGGAAGGATGGCGTAAGGATTATTCTCCACAGATCATGGGAGATCAATTTATTGAAGCTATATCAGAAGCTCCGAAGGAAATGTATTCAAGTCTTGTTAACGACCTTAAGAATATGAGCTGGTACCCGGAGTTGGAGGATTACCTGACAAATGGATCAAAGCTTGAAGACATTCCGCCGCAGGAGCTCACATCAAAGTTTGAGTGGATCGCTCCCGCCCTTTATGATCTCCGTAAAGAAGACGGATATTTTTCAGAACTCGGAAATATTCTTAACGGACTGGATGAGAAAAAGGGATTCATAATTCAGAATGAGGGACTGAAGGAATATCAGGGGTTAAGGGATGCCCTTGAAGATTATATCGGTGACCTGAAGAACGGATACAAAACTCATTTGAATAACTTCAGGTATTCCGGGGAAGATCTTGACAGGGCAGTAAAGGGCAGGAATAAGCTGTCCCGGGAGATCTTTTCCTTCATGGAGAATGCGAAAGCCAGGGGATGGGATGTAAATCCCCCGAAGCAGCTGGAAAATGTTTATACCCTGGCCACCGAACTTTATCAGAAGCTGGAGCTTCATGAAGACCAGAAGGCGGCTCTTCTGAATGCGCCGGCAGATCAAAATGTACGGGTAAATCAGGAGGATCAGGCTGCTGACGGCTTTGAGGTTCTGGACTACAGGAGCCTTATGCATGAGGAAGCCTTTGCTGTCAATCAGAAGATGAATTTCATGCAGCAGAAGTACGGGATTTCCGAAGAAGACCTTAATCTCCTTTTAAGTGTCGGTGAAAAGGGCGGTAATGTGGAGAAGAAAGCCCGCTCCGTACTGGAGGATATCATAGAGAGGAACATGATACCCCGTGATACGCTGGATCCCAAAATGGAGGATGAATTCTGTCGGAAAGTAGTAAAAACGGTTAGAAACGAACTTGAAAAGGGGAGGAATGAGAGCGCCAGGGCAGAGCTTGCGGATGGACTTATGAAGGTTCTGGATACTTCGGACTTTAATCCCGAAAGGGATTATATGAATGATCCTTTTAAGAGACTGGAAAGAAGCGGCCTGCGTTCAAAGACCGCACTGCATAATTACTTTACCTTTATCAAACGTGACGGTTACAATCCTGACTCCTGGTATAAATCCGGGACACTTAAGGATATGGTGGACTTATGGTGCGAAAAGAGAATACCCGAAGATTCCACTGATCGATCGAGATGTATGGGTATGTATGAGAAGGTAAACGCCAAATGGGGATTTGGAGATGATATGTCCATGCTCTTTACCAAGGCAATGGATAAGGAATTTGAGGAGCTTAGGAGCTCAATGAACTTAAGTACGGAGGATCCGAATTTCAAGAGCAGGTTGTACGAGCGTATCAGCGAGAAATATGCGGGTACCCTTGATCTCTTTAAGGATATAGTGGATAAGACCCCCGCAAACAGCTTCGGAAACTATAATATCAGGCTTCCTAAGGACATAATGGATGGCTGCTACTTCGGAGGCTTTAATTCCTATAAGCTGAGTGTGGAGTTCAGGCCCGTTACCTCAGCTGAGAATCTCGAAAGTGTAAAACAAAGGATGAATGATGACAGGGGAGCGTCCAGTTGGGAGGGTGCTTTCAACAGGTGCAAGGGCCTTCTGACGAAGGTGGATGAATTCGACCTCTGCTATAATATGTTTGAAACGAAGAAGAGATTCAGGATGTTTAACGGAAACTCAGATGAATACAAGGAATGCATGAAGGCTCTTAAGACCTTAAAGGAAAAAAGGAATGCAGCCCTGGAGACCTGTAATAATATCCGGAAAGCTGTGGTAAATGACCTTGATACATCTGAATTTGGGAGCTGGGATCATGTATTCAGTGAGCTTGACGATGCACAGACCGCATTTGCGGAAAAGCTTAAGGCTTATAATAACAAGATATTTACGGAATCCCTGTCTGAAAAGAGCCAGAACGCCGGTATGGCCAGGTTTGCGGGAGTACAGGGGCTTGCGGAGATCGTAGTTGATAGAAACGGAATGCTCCTCTCACAGGATAATGAGTTCCGTAAGCTTACCGGGGAGAATGCCACAAAGATGAAGACCTATAAGGAGCTTTTTGCAGAGGAGTACAATAAGGGCGTGGTTTACGGAAAGGAGAATATCCACCGGAAGGCCGCCGCTGCCGCCAGGGAAAAGCAGTCAGCGAAGGAAGCCCAGGCCCCGGTTATGGAAAACCCGCGGAGGAGATAGATTTCGTGACCGGAAGTCAAAGTCAATGGGGACGGGGTTTACGGGTCATTTTTTGAACCACTGACTCCGTCCCCGGGGTTCATTTCTGTTTGTCACAATTCTATTGAAAAGTTCTTAGCTTTGAGGTATAAAAATAGAATAATACTGAAGTAGAGATCCAGCCTTGTATAAGGAGAACATATTATGGTTAAGATGAAGAGATTATTCAGAAAAGGTTTCCTGTCGTCTGTTTTAGCAGCGTCCCTGATTTTAGGAGGGGTGCCGCTTAACGGCTTTTTAACGCCGGTTTTAGCCGATACGGAAAAGACCATCACGGGTCTTGGAACCGGAGCGATAGGGGATCCTGTGGCACCAAATAATGTAAACTCACCCTGGAGCGGGAGCTATGTTTATTATGGGAAATATGATGGGACAAACCCGACGAAATACAGGGTGCTTGATAAAGCCACAGATAAATTCGGCGGGAATACCTTATTTCTGGACTGTGACAGCATACTTTATGAGGTGAAATTCGATATAGTCGCATTAGACCATAAGCCTAATGACTGGGCATACAGTGATGTTAGAAACAGCCTCAGCGGTAATGATTTTCTGACAAGGACCGGGAATTTTTCCGAACCTGAAAAAGCTGCCATCATTGAAAGCAAGGTAGCATACCAATGGTATAATTCGGGCTGGATTCGGGAAAAGTTCGGGAGTTATACGGCGCTGAAAAATGACAGGGTATTCCTGCTGGATGCCGAAGACGTATCAAATTCGAAATATGGATACTATACGGAAAACTATTCTGGTAATAACCGAAAGAAGACCGGAAATAATAATATGTGGTGGCTGCGGTCTCCGGATTTCTTAAGCCGCGATAATCATCATGTCGGTTTCGTGGATAGTGGCGGTAGAGTGGATACTGTAGATGTCACATACGATAGAGGAGTGAGCCCCGCTTTCAATGTCAATCTGTCATCTATAATCTTCTCATCTTTAATCCCAGGCACAGGAAACGCCGGAAACTCCGGGGCAGAGTACAAGCTCACCCTTAAGGATGATAACATGAATATTGCCGTTACAGACGGCAAGGCTGTCACAAGGAAAGACGACACGGTGATCATACCCTATACCACCACCGGGACGAATGCGGGAAACGCCACGCAGGTTTCGGTGCTTGTCACTGACAAGCCTTATGAGGCAGGAAAAGCAGCGACGAGTGGATTTTATTATAAGAAGCTGGATGTGGGAAGCTGGAGCACTTCGGGAACAGGAACCTTTGATCTGCCTAAGGATTATAAAGATAAGACCTTTGGGACGGAATACCATGTTTATATCCTTGCAGAAGATGTGAACGGAGAAAAAGAAACCGATTATGCCAGTGCGCCGGTTGAGCTACCCGTTCCAGTCAGACATACTCATACCTTTACCCATCATGAACGCAAGGAAGCCACGGAGAGCGCGGATGGAAACATAGAATATTGGGAATGCTCTGAATGTGGGGATCTGTTCTCTGATGCGAAGGGAACCCATAAGATCTCCCGGGAAGATACCGTCATCCCTAAATTAAAGAAGATCTCAGCGACAGCCACCGGCTTCAGCGGTACTTATGACGGGGAAGCGCATGGGATCACAGTCAAGGTGACAGAGCCCTCAAGCGGGGCAACTGTAAAGTACGGAACCGTTGAAGGAACCTATGATAAAAACGTTTCCCCGGAATACACGGAAGTCGGTACCTACACCGTGTTTTATAAGGTTACGGCAGAGGGTTACAAGGCCCTGACAGGACAGGCGGTGGTCGAGATAAAGGAAGCCGATACCCCCGACCCTAAACATACGCACACCCTTACCCATCATGAGCGCAGGGAAGCCACGGAGACCGAGGACGGGAACATCGAATACTGGGAATGCTCCGGATGCGGTAAGCTCTTCCTGGATGAAGGGGCTACAAAAGAAACAACCAGGGCAGATGTCCTGATTCCGATGACATCTGATCCGGATGATCCCGGGAAAAAGGATGATCCCGGGAAAAAGGATGATCCCGGAAAAGAAGAAAAGCCCGTGATCCCCATCTCTGCAGATAATATAGTTATCGATATCCCGGATGACAGCCCGGTGGAACGGGATTCCGTCACAGGGGAGGGTTTTGCCGCTGATGTGGGGAGATCCCTTGCGGAAGCAGCCGAGTCGCTGGGAAAGAAGGAAGAGGGAGAGGAAAGCCCTGACCTTTACGTTGAATTCAATGAAGACCTGAGTGATGAAGAAATAACCAATTATCTGAGCAACCCGGAGAAGCTTACAATAAAAGTGAAATCCGTATCTTCTGCTTCCCTTGACCGTGATGATTCCAGAGAGGACGCCGCAAAGGAGGCGGGGCTTAAGCTTACGGATCCGAAAGCAATGACTTCTTCTGTCGAGATAAAGATAGATATCTATGCGGATAACGGAGTCCATATCGGTACCGTGAAAAAGCTTGACCGGGGAATAGACTTAAAGATAGATGTATCCTGCTTTACAGAAGAAGTGATCAGCATAGCAAAGTCCTTCCTTATAATGTCAAGGCATACAGCATCAGACAAATGGTTTATAGCCGGCGTGGGTATATTAGACCCTGAAACAAAGACTGTGAAAAAGACAGTCAGAGAGTTTTCGGAGTTTGCGGTGGCTGCGGACAGCCGGGAGGTCATCGGGATAGAAGCGGATGACGGTCTGACAGCGGATAAGGATGCTTCGAACAGTGAGATCGAAAAGCTTGTGAAGGATTCGGCAAAGGCATACAGGTTATTAAAGGACGGCAGCATAGAGTATGTCGTGCCGGTAGAGGTTTACTCTGTGGAAGCAAAGATGGAACCCGGACGGACTGTTTCACAGGCGTCAGTCGCCATATCCCTTACCGTGAATGAAGGATACAGGGATGCTTACCTTGAAAACCCGAAAAGCCAGGAAACCGCTGTGGTAGAGCTTACTTCATCAGAGCCGGAGAAGCCTGCTCCCAAGACTTCGGATACCGATACCGTTACTGTCACTGTATCAGATAATAAGCCGATGGACATAAGGACTGAGCCTCTTTTAGAATATCAGGTCACCTACGCCCATGAGATACCCTTCTACGGAAAGGGCAAGATCACTCCTGAAAACTTCGGCGGAATAACTGTATCACAGGGAAACGCTGTATATAAGGTCACAAAGATAAAGGTAAATAAGAAGAAGCATTTGATACAGATTACCGGCCTTGAAGGAGCGGATAAGGATACTGTCAAGGCAGTAAAGAAAGCCACCAAGGGGAGCAGTGGTTTATCATTCAAAGTGAACCCCTATTATGTTAAGGATGCTGACAACGTAACCATTAAGCCCAAAAAGGATGGCAGCCTTAAATCAGTTAAGGTGAATATAAACGGCAAGGACTATAAGGCAAAGAAGACAGAGTACGACTATGACAGCACATTGAAGCTTATCACCTTTAAGGGAGAGAACCTTGCCGGGAACTGCACAGCGAAGTAGAAGAAAAAAAGCCGGTCTGCTATGACTTCTCGAAGGAGAGAAACAAAAACTTAGTCGGTTTATATTATTGACAAATACCCTGGTGGGGTATATATTGATATTCATTCAATATACCCTACTGGGGTATAATTATGCGTAGGAGGCTGTCATATGTCAGAGAATACAAATGAAATGAACGGGAACTGTCACTGCTGTTCGGAAAAGCGTAAGAGCAGGGATGAAAAAGAATATAAGGATCTGATGAACAGGCTGAAACGGATAGAAGGACAGGTGCGGGGAGTTGAGGGAATGCTGGAAAACGACGCGTATTGTACCGATATACTTATGCAGGTATCTGCCATAACAAGCGCACTTAACAGCTTTAATAGGGTATTGCTTGCAAATCACATGAAATCCTGTGTTGCCGATAATATCCGTGAGGGTAATGACGAGATCATAGATGAACTCGTGGCAACACTGCGGAAGCTTATGAAGTAGGGCGGAGCGCCAGAAAACCGAAAGGACGTGATATTTTGGAACAGTATAACATAACGGGTATGAGCTGTGCCGCCTGCCAGGCGAGAGTGGAAAAGGCTGTTAATGCCGTAGCAGGTGTTGAGAGCTGTGCTGTGAGCCTTCTCACAAATTCCATGGGTGTAGAGGGAAGTGCTTCTGCCGAGCAGATAATCAAAGCGGTTGAAGATGCAGGATACGGGGCTAGCCCTAAAAATACCAGGGCTGAAAATGCCGCAGCGGGAAGTTATGAGGATCCGCTTAAGGATACCGAAACTCCTAAGCTGAAAAAAAGGCTTATGGCATCGGTAATTCTCCTGCTCCCGCTTATGTATGTCTCCATGGGGCATATGTTATGGGACTGGCCTCTGCCAGGTTTTCTTGATGGAAACCATGTGGCCATGGGGCTGTACCAGCTGCTGCTGGCGGGATTAATAATGGTCATTAACCAGAAATTCTTTATCAGCGGGTTTAGGGGTTTTATTCACATGGCTCCCAACATGGATACGCTGGTGGCTCTGGGTGCCACAGCATCCTATGTATACAGCGTTTTTGCCTTGTTTGCCATGACAGATGCGGTGGTTAAGGGAAATTCAGAGCTTGTCATGTACTACATGGATCAGTTTTATTTTGAGTCCGCTGCCATGATCCTGACACTTATAACCATCGGAAAAATGCTGGAGGCAAGGTCAAAGGGCAGGACGACCGATGCTTTAAAGGCTCTTATGAAAATGGCTCCCAAAACCGCAGTGATCGTAAAGGACGGGGTGGAGGAAACAGTATCAGTTGATGAGGTCAGGCCGGGAGACAGCTTTGTAGTGAGGCCCGGGGACAGCATTCCTGTAGACGGGATTGTTATTGAGGGCGGAAGCGCAGTTAATGAATCCGCCCTTACCGGGGAGAGCATCCCTGTGGAAAAGCAGATCGGGGACAGGGTATCAGCCGCGACGATCAATACTTCGGGTTACATGGTATGTGAAGCTTCCAGAGTCGGAGAGGATACAACCCTGGCCGGGATCATACGTATGGTCAGTGAGGCAGCGGCAACAAAAGCACCAATTGCAAAGATTGCAGACAGGGTTTCGGGAGTATTCGTGCCGGTAGTCATTGGTATCGCTCTCGTCACATTTGTGGTGTGGCTCTTTGCGGGGCAGAGTTTAGGGTACGCCGTGGCAAGGGCGGTATCTGTTCTTGTCATCAGCTGTCCCTGTGCTTTGGGACTTGCCACTCCGGTGGCGATCATGGTAGGAAACGGAGTGGGGGCAAAGAACGGGATTCTCTTTAAGACAGCGGCTTCACAGGAGCTTACAGGTAAAATAAAGATCATCGCTCTTGATAAAACAGGAACCATCACAACAGGAGTGATGAGGGTTACGGATATTTTTCCAGCGGATGGGATTGATAATAAAACGCTTCTTGAGGCTGCATATATGCTGGAAGCAAAAAGTGAACATCCTATTTCAAAGGCAATTGCAGAGTATGCACAGGAAAAAGGGATAGAGCTTAAGAGTGTGGATAATTTTGAGGCTTTACCCGGAAACGGACTTAAGGGAGAATTAAACGGAGTAACGGTCACGGGAGGCAATGTCGGTTTTATAGGAAGAATAGCCGGAGAACCCCCGCTGTCACAGAAAGAGATGATGGATGAGCTATCCGGACAGGGAAAGACACCGGTGCTTTTTGCAAGAGATAATGAGCTTATAGGAATAATAGCAGTTGCCGACACCATAAGGGAGGATTCCGCAGTTGCAATTTCCGAACTGAAGGCTATGGGACTTCATGTGGTAATGCTCACCGGAGATAATGAGATAACCGCACAGGCTATTGCAGCCCAGGCAGGTGTGGACGAAGTGGCTGCCGGGGTTATGCCGGAGGGCAAGGAGGCTGTGGTACGGGAGCTAATGAAACATGGTAAAACAGCCATGGCCGGGGATGGGATAAATGATGCTCCCGCACTTACGCGAGCTGATATCGGGATTGCCATCGGAGCAGGTACGGATATAGCCATTGATGCTGCGGATGTGGTCCTTATGAAAGACAGTATCCGCAACGTTGCCGCAGCAATACGTATATCCAGGGCAACCATAAGGAATATCCATGAGAATCTGTTTTGGGCATTTTTCTATAATGCCATCGGCATTCCTTTGGCTGCCGGCTGTTATACAGCAGCCTTCGGATGGAACTTAAATCCCATGTTCGGCGCTGCGGCAATGGGTTTATCCAGTTTTTGCGTGGTGTCAAACGCATTAAGGCTTAATCTTATTAAGGTTTATGACAGCGGGAACGATAAAAAGCTGAAAAATCCAGTAACGGGGAAACTGATAATCTCACAGGAAAAAAGCAGATCAGAAAAGGAGAATGACAAAATGAAGATAACAGTAAACGGAATGATGTGCCAGCGTTGTGAGGCTCATGTAAAGAAAGCCCTGGAGGCCATCGAGGGCATCGAAAGCGCAGCTGCTTCCCATGAGCAAAACCTTGTAACGATAGAAAACACAAGAGAGATTGATGAAGCAGCCATCAGAGCAGCTGTCGAAGATGCCGGATACGAATACGGCGGGATAGTGGCATAAGAAATCATTTTAGCGTTTTCCTGTTTTTGTCTGTTTTGCACAAAAACAACATCAAAAATTGAGTGGTTTTGCAATATTGAACTAACATGTCAGAAGTGCTAACATGTCAGTATCTAACATGTTAGGAACTGTTGCTAAACAAAATAATCGGTTTTAACAGATCCTTGGGTATTTTCACATATTCGGAATACCTCAAATGATAAAAATTATTGGGAGGAAAAGAAAAACATGAAGAGAAAAGTATTATCCCTGATCCTTGCAGGAGCAATGGTAATTTCCATGTCAGCCTGCGGCCTTAACAGCCAGCCCGTAGAGGCACCTGCACCAGCACCCGCAGCTGAGGAAGCACCTAAAGCCGAGGAAGCGCCTAAGGCTGAGGAAGCAGCCCCCGCTGAAGAAGCTGCTGCACCTGCAGAAGAAGAGGCAGCCCCCGCTGAAGAAGCCGCTGCATCATCAGATCCCGCTGTAACCCTGGTAATGGCAGAGGTTAACCCTCTTGATACCATCGTTGGACAGATGGACAGCAAGTTTAAGGAAGAGGTTGAGAAGAATTCCGGCGGATCAATAACCATTGACCTTCAGGCATCAGGTGTGCTTGGCTCCGAGAACGACGTTCTTGACGCAATGCTTGGCGGTGCCGGCACGATCCAGATCTCACGTATTTCCGCTTTCGCTCTTACAAACTACGGCGGACATAAGTCAACACTGCTTTCAATCCCCTACACATTTAAGAACAGGGATCATTTCTGGAATTTTGTACATTCAGACCTTGCAGAAGAGTTCTTAAAAGAGCCCTCTGACAACGGCTCCGGAATCCGCGGTCTTTTCTACGGAGAAGAAGGTTTCCGTCATTTCTTCACCGTTGACCCTGTATCAGGCATCGATGATTTCAAGGGCAAGAAGATCCGTGTTTCCAATGACCCCGTTATGACCGGAATGGTTGAGGGTCTCGGGGCATCACCTACGGTTGTTGATTTCGGAGAGCTTTACTCAGCACTTCAGACCGGCGTCGTTGACGGTGCAGAGCAGCCCACTGCAAACTATCAGTCAAACGCTTTCAACGAAGTAGCAAATAACTTCATTTTGGACGGCCATACCCTTGGCGCAGTTCAGGTTGTTATCACCGATGACGCATGGAACGGCCTCACAGAGGCACAGCAGAAGGCAATCACAGATGCATCCAAGACCGCTTCTGACTACTGCCGTCAGATTTCCGAGGAAGCCGAGAACAAGGTACTGGAAGAGCTGAAGGCCGGCGGCTGCAACGTTGTTGAAGTTGAGGATAAGACCCCCTGGCAGGAAGCCTGCAAAAAGGTTATAGAAGAAAACACCTCTGATCAGGCTGATCTTTACCAGAAGATCCTTGATCTTGGAAATTAAGAACCCTCTCATTAGTTCTCTGATGGTAATGACCTTATAACAGAGGGAAACCTCTTGAGAACACAAACAGAATAATATGAGAAAAATGGGGCACAGAGTCATGACTATATGCTCTGTGCCCTAAATTTAGCTAAAAATACAGTATTCCCTCATAAGCCGGCATAGGCTGACGGCTTCCCCCTGAGGGCGGGGAAGCATTTACAAGGAGAAAATAATATGCCTGTTGCATTTGAAAAACTTGACAAGATAAGACCCTTTTACAATGTGGTATACAATATCACCCTTTTTATCTGCAAGCTGCTGCTTACAGCGGATATCCTGGTGGTGGCTTTCCAGGTGGCGGGGCGTTACATTCCCTTTATACCGGATCCGTCCTGGACAGAGCAGGTGGTTCTCACCCTCATGTCCTATATGGCGGTGCTTTCTGCGGCCCTTGCCATAAGGAGGGGCGCGCACATCAGGATGACGGCCTTTGACCGTTACCTTCCGAAGGGTCTTATTAAATTTCTGGATATCCTGGCTGATATAGCCATTCTGATCCTTGCGGTCATCATGATAGTTGAAGGCTGGAAATACGCACAGCAGATAGGAAGCAAGGGTGCCTATGAAAGTATGCCCTGGCTCTCCAGGTTCTGGATGTATTTCCCGGTGGCACTTGCAGGAGTCGCCATGCTTTTGTTTGAAATAGAAGCGCTTTATATGCACATAAGATCCTTCTTCGTAAAGACAGATGAAGAGAATAAGGAAGGAGGAAAAGAATAATGGGTTCAGCAAGTACAGCGGTAGCTGTTTTACTCATCAGCTTTTTTGTAATGATTTTATTAAGGTTTCCCATTGCTTATGCGGTGGCCCTTTCATCGGTACTCTGTCTCTGGGTTCAGGGACTTCCCCTTTCAACCCTCTGCCAGTTCATGGTTAAGGGAATAAGCTCCTTTTCACTGATGGCAGTGCCGTTCTTTATTACCATGGGCGTGCTTATGGGATCCGGAGGTATTTCGGAGAAGCTGATTGCCCTGGCGGACGCCTGTGTGGGATGGATGACAGGCGGAATGGCAATGGTGAATATCGTGGCTTCATATTTCTTCGGCGGAATTTCAGGTTCGGCATCTGCCGACACGGCATCCCTCGGATCTATCCTTATCCCCATGATGGCAGATCAGGGATATGACAAGGATTTTGCCACGGCTGTTACAATTACATCTTCCTGCGAGGGTCTTCTGGTTCCCCCCTCTCACAACATGGTAATCTACGCCATGTCAGCAGGCGGTGTTTCCGTAGGAGCACTTTTCCTTGCAGGCTACATTCCGGGAGCGATACTGGCAGCCTCTCTTATGGTTGGTTCCTACATTATTTCAAAGAAAAGGAATTATCCCAAAGGAGATAAGTTCTCCCTCAAGGTGCTCATAAAACAGCTGAGCATTTCCATCTGGGCCCTGGCTGCAGTAATAGTTGTGGTCATAGGCGTTGTGGGCGGTGTGTTTACTGCCACGGAATCTGCTGCAATAGCGGTTATTTACAGCCTTATAGTTTCGGTTTTCATCTATAAGGGCGTTGACTGGAAGGGTGTATGGAAAATACTGGATGAGTGTGTGAATACCCTTTCCATAGTACTTATCCTGATCTCCACATCAGCGGTATTCGGAAACTGCCTGACCAGGCTTCATGTACCTGACATGGCTGCAAGGGCAATTATCGGAGTCAGCAGCAATCCGTACGTGATCGCGCTGCTCTTAGACCTGATCCTTCTGCTTCTCGGATGCATCATGGATATGGCGCCCATTATCCTTATTGCAACACCCATACTTCTGCCTATTGCCACATCCATAGGCATGACACCGGTACAGTTCGGAATAATCATGGTACTTAACTGCGGAATAGGTCTTCTGACTCCTCCTGTAGGCGCAGTGCTTTTCATAGGATCTGCTGTTGCGAAGCTTCCCATGGAGAAGGTTGTGAAGGCTACGCTTCCCTTCTATCTCTGCATGATAATCGCACTGTTACTGATCACATTTATTCCGGGAATAAGCATGTTCCTGCCGAATTTATTTGGATAATCAAAAGAAAGGATCGTTATGTCAAAAGAAAGAGTAATACAGTTTGGTGAAGGTGGTTTTTTACGGGGCTTTGTTGACTATTTCCTTCACAAATTAAATGAAAAACAGGTGTGGGAAGGCAAGGTTGTCATTGTACAGCCTATAGAAAAAGGAATGTGCGATGCCCTTATGGCGCAGAACTGTGAGTACAACCTTTACTTAAGGGGAATTGATAAGGGCGAAACCGTTAATGAAAGAACACATATAGACGTGATCTCCCGCTGTGTAAATCCCTACAGTCAGTTTGAGGATTATATGAAATTAGCGGAGAATCCTGACTTCCGTTTCATAATTTCAAATACCACGGAAGCGGGAATTGAGTACATCGGCACAGAGAAAAAGGACGACAGGCCTGCAAAGAGTTACCCTGCCAAGCTTACACAGCTTTTATACAGGCGTTATGAACTGAAGCTTCCGGGATTTATCCTGATACCCTGTGAGCTTATTGATGATAATGCTGACCACCTGAAGGAATGCATCTTAAAGTATGCTGATCTCTGGGAGCTTCCCGGGGAATTCAAAAAGTGGATAGAGGAAGAAAACAGCTTCTGCAATTCCCTTGTTGACAGGATAGTGACAGGTTATCCCAGGGACGAGGATAAGGAAATGTGGAAGGAACTGGGATATGAGGATCATATGCTGGATACGGCGGAGATCTTCCATCTCTGGGTAATAGGCGGACATCACGAGGATGAGCTTCCCCTTCAGAAGGCCGGTTTTAACGTGGTTTGGACCGATGACGTACATCCCTATAAGAGAAGGAAGGTACGTATCCTTAACGGCGGGCATACCTCAATGGTTCTGGGGGCTTATCTGTACGGCCTTAAAACAGTAGGGGAATGCCTGAAGGACGAAACAGTTTCGGCATTCCTCAATAAGTGCATATTTGAAGAGATAGTACCTACCCTTGGTAATACAGAGACGGATATCAGCTTCGGAAAGGCTGTGCTTGAACGTTTTTCTAATCCTTTTATCAAGCATCAGCTTCTGTCCATAGCCCTTAATTCCGTAAGCAAGTTTGAGGTCCGGGTGCTGCCCACCATACTTGAATATAAGGAAAAGTTCGGGGAGTATCCCCCGGCTCTTACCTTCTCCATGGCGGCACTTATTGCTTTTTACCGCACGGACAATGCCAATGACGGAGAGGAGATCATGGCGTTCATGAAGGATGCACCGGTTTCTGAAATCCTGAAGAAAAAAGAATACTGGAATGCGGATCTTACCGACATGATCCCCCTTGTAGAGAGGTATTACGCTCTTATTAATGATAAGGGGATGAAGGAAGCATATAAAGAAGTGCTGGGTGAAAAAGAGTACACTTGAGGAACAGGATCATATGATATGCAGGACTATGTAAAGATAAATCCCGCTGATAATGTGGCGGTAGCATTGAATGAACTGAAGGCCGGCCTCACATTTAAGATTGACGGGAATGATGTCACCCTTAAGGATGATATCAGAATGGGCCACAAATTTGCCCTTACCGATATACCCGAGGGCGGGAAAGTTATAAAATACGGTTTTCCCATAGGCAGTGCCGTTACCGGCATTGAAGCCGGAGCGCACATCCATACCCATAACCTGAAAACCCTTTTGTCGGATAATCTGGAGTATAAATATGAGCCGGCTGAAAAGTACAGCCAGCCGGACCTTGCTTTAAGGGAGGGCGAAAAGTACTTTGAGGGTTATATGAGGCCTGACGGCAGGGCAGGGGTCAGGAATGAACTCTGGATAATCCCTACCGTGGGATGTGTAAATAATATTGCCCGTAGAATCGAGGAACAGGCAAAGCCTCTTATCGGCGGAAGCATTGATAATGTTGTGGCCTTTAACCATCCCTATGGCTGCTCCCAGATGGGCGACGACCAGGAGAACACCAGGGAGGCTTTAGCCGCACTGATCACTCATCCGAATGCAGGGGGTGTGCTGGTGCTCGGCCTTGGCTGCGAAAACTCCAATATAGAAGTTCTGAAGGAGGGTTATCTGAAGGGCAGGGATCTTTCAAGGGTCAGGTTCTTAAAATGCCAGGATTCGGATGACGAGGTATCCGAGGGACTGGATATTATGCGTTCTCTTGCGGAGGAAGCCGGTAAATATAAAAGGGAACCGGTGCCTTTAAGTAAGCTTATTGTAGGATTAAAGTGCGGCGGATCAGACGGCTTAAGCGGGATCACCGCAAACCCCGTGGTAGGACGTTTTTCCGACATACTGGCATCTGCCGGGGGAAGTACGATCCTTACGGAGGTTCCGGAGATGTTCGGGGCTGAGACCATTCTCATGTCCAGAGCGGAAAATGAGGAAATCTTTGGTAAGACAGTCAGGCTCATTAATGATTTCAAGGATTATTTCAGGTCTCATAACCAGACCATATATGAAAACCCTTCCCCGGGAAATAAAGAGGGCGGGATCTCGACCCTGGAGGACAAGGCCCTTGGCTGCACCCAGAAATCGGGTTTAAGTCCCGTTAAGGATGTGCTGGGCTATGGCGAAGCCCTTAAAGTACCGGGGCTTAACCTTTTATCTGCCCCGGGAAATGATCTGGTGGCAAGTACAGCCCTGGTTTTAAGCGGAGCCCAGATAGTTCTCTTCACAACAGGAAGGGGAACGCCCTTTGCCAGTGCGGTTCCCACCGTGAAGATATCGTCGAATTCCGCCCTGGCCGGGAAAAAACATAACTGGATAGATTTTGATGCCGGGCGGCTTACCTCCGGAAAAACCCTGGATGAACTGGGGATGGAGCTTTTTAGCTATGTAAGGGGAGTTGCCGCCGGAAAACCTGTAAAGAGCGAAAAGGGCTTCAGGGATTTCGCCATTTTCAAGAAAGGAGTAACGCTTTGAAAGCTTTTATGGATAAGGATTTCCTGCTGGACACTAAAACAGCCGGAGAACTGTATACACAATTTGCGGATATGAAAAATATCCCGGTTCTTGATTATCACTGCCATATTAATCCAAGGGAGATATATGAAGACAGGAAGTTTAAGAATATCACGGAGGTATGGCTTGGAGGCGACCATTATAAGTGGCGTCAGATGAGGACAAACGGCGTAGATGAAAAATATATCACCGGAGACGCCTCAGACAGGGAAAAATTCCAGAAGTGGGCGGAGACCCTGCCGAGGCTTATCGGGAATCCCCTCTACCATTGGTCCCATCTGGAACTCCGCTATTATTTCGGATATGAGGGGAACCTGAACGGGGATACTGCGGAAGAGGTCTGGAATCTCTGTAATGAAAAGCTTTCCTCGGATGATTTCACGGTGCGGAATCTTATAAGGAAGTCTAATGTGCGGCTTATCTGCACCACGGATGATCCCGTGGACAGCCTGGAATGGCATGAAAAGATCAAGGCGGATGACAGCTTCGATGTACAGGTGCTTCCCGCATGGAGACCGGACAAGATCAACAATATCGAAAAGAAGGATTTTAAGGACTATATCTGGAAGCTTTCGGAAGTGTCGGGAGTGGAAATAAAAGATCTTTCATCCCTTAAGGAAGCTGTGATAAAGAGGCTTGATTTCTTTTCCGAGCATGGCTGCATTGTCAGCGACCACGCACTGGAATATGTGATGCATGTTCCGGCAGGGGAAGAGGAAATAGAAGCCATATTTAAGAAGGGCCTTACAGGTAAAGAGATTGATTCCATTGAAAGCCTTCAGTTCAAGACTTTCATGATGCTCTTCCTTGCAAACGAGTACAATAAACGGGACTGGGTTATGCAGCTGCACTATGGCTGCAAGAGGGATAATAATACGGTGATGTTTGATGCGCTGGGTCCTGATACCGGCTTTGACTGTATCTTAAACGGCGCTCCTTCTTCACAGCTTGCGGATTTCCTCAATGCGGTATCAATGAATGGCGGCATTCCGAAGACTATTATTTATTCCCTGAACCCCAATGATGACCAGGCCATAGGTTCTGTCATCGGCTGTTTCCAGGGCGGCGGCGTAAGGTCAAGGATCCAGCAGGGAAGTGCCTGGTGGTTCAACGATCATTTCACCGGGATGACAAACCAGATGAAGTCCCTTGCGAATCTTTCCGCTCTGGGAAATTTCATAGGAATGCTTACGGATTCCAGATCCTTCCTTTCATACACAAGGCACGATTATTTCAGGCGTATCCTCTGCCGTCTTGTGGGGGAATGGGTTGAAAACGGTGAATACCCCGATGATAAAAAGCTCTTAGGAGAAATAATAAAGGGCATTTCCTATAATAACGCAGTAGAGTATTTCGGGTTTGGCCTGGAAAAAGTATAAGCGCCCGGAAGGGGCAGGTGAGGACAGCAAGTGACACAGAACAACCGTACGTTCACATACACATACACACCGCAGGCTTCCGATATCTGGCAGGTAAGGATGTATTACGCCTATGCTTCATATCTTGCAGTAGTGAATATAATCTGCATAGTGGCTTCTGTCATTTTAATCATCACCCTCTGGCGGAATGCAGCCGGATGGTTCAGGGTGGCAATGCTTCTTTTTCTGTCCCTTTTTACCGTGGTACAGCCGTTGTTTATCTATATTAACTGCCGTCAGCAGGTAAAGGATAATGCGGAGGAAGTAACTCTTTCTATCAGTTCCTCCTGCATTACCGTGGAGACCGCCGGACAGAAGGAGAGCTACGGCTGGGACAGGGTTGTGAGCGTAACGGTGAGACCGACTCTGGTGATCATCTACACGGATGCAAGCCATGGCTATATCCTGACTAACAGGATATTAAACTTAATTTCCCGATTGCATTTTATAAGCACGGGTTTTTACAATAAATATTCGT
>CAMJPM010000063.1 GCA_946407725.1 uncultured Lachnospiraceae bacterium | reverse complement strand
CGCAGCCGAAAGATGTCCACTGGACATCTTTCCACTTGCGGTTCCGCAAGTGACTATTCTGAACAGTTACAAATCCTGTCCTTAAATCCATATACGAAGCCATTCCGGAAAATGGCAGTATGCAGGTTACTATTCAGCAATCCGGCAGACCGCCGGGAAAAATGTCAGACCACCAGGGTATAGCATCTGGAAATGGACTCTTCCTCATTGAACATACGCTGTATTATCTTTCCTGACACCTGGTTTATGGCCAGAGCCGCCACAGTTGTATCCCCGGGATACTTTTTCTTAAGGGCACCTGTCGTATAAAACAGCATGGAAAGCATTTTCCTGGGATCGGAAAGGGATGACCACATGGCCGGTATTTTTACCATATCATCCTTACTGTGTTCCGCAGCCACATAAGCGTCTACTTTTTCGTTACTGATACTGCAGCTGCTCACCTCCGTATCCACGCAGGCCCCCAGAAGCCCTCCTTCAGGTACCGGATATCCGGCGTCAATACTCACATTTGAAGCCTTTCTCAGCATGATTCCCGGAACATCCCCAAAATTCTTTATAGAACTGTCACTGTCAACACCCTCCATATTTGTCAGGAGTTTCTCCACAGGAACAGCATAATAAGCGGGAAAACCGACCTTCTCACGTTTAAACCCCATTGCAGTGAAAAAATATTCCAGTGTCCTGTTTTCTTCGGTCTCCAGATTGAACTGAACCCTTATCATGGTATCCATGATCTTAAGGCGGTCTGTAAGGGCGTCTACCATGGCACGGGCAGCACCCTTTCTCCTGCTCTTTTCGTCCACATACAGGGAAACCAGTTCAAATATCCCATCATTCATTGCTCCCCCCAGGGCTCCCACCACTCTGTGTCTGTCCAATGCAACAAGCACCGTTACAGGCAGCCCGTTTAACATGGCCTTCGTCACTTCGGGATCTAATAATCCCTCTGCATTTTTTGCCTGTTCCTTCGGAAGTGATAATACTTTCATTTTTTGTCGATGCCGATCCTTTCCATTTTCAATAATTCCGCTTTTGACAGCGCCGCTGACTCATCGGTGACATGCTTATATTATGGTAACTATTCAGAACTCCCTGTGATATAACCATATTTTTCAGCGAAAACTTGTTTTCGTCTGAAAATATGGCTATATCACAGGGCGGTAACGATTAGTTACCGCCCCCACACCGAGCAAAAAATGATTTCTTTGATCATTTTTAATCAAAAATCATTTTTTGCGAAGGTGCGGTGTGGGGGGGGGGCTGAATAGTTACATATCCTGATTAATTATATATTTTCTTCTGTTCAAATGCAATTAAAACGCTACTGTTCAGCGGGCCGTTAAAGCCCCATTAACAAAGAACGCAAAGTATGCTATATTAGATAATGATGACCGAAAGGAGGCTTGAGGGGGTTGCATACAATACTGATAATTTGTGATAATGAAATGGAGGCCAACGGTATACGGCTGGATCTTACAAAGCGCTATTCCGTGGTGGTAAAAACCAAGGGACAGACTGCCATAGACTATTTTCGAAAAGCCGAATCCCTGCCTGCTCTTGTTCTGCTGGATCTGGAGCTCACCTCCATGGGCGGTTTTGAGATTCTGAACTGGATAAAAGAGAATACCAGGACAAAGGATATTCCGGTTATGCTCATGTCAAAGAGGAACAATCCCTCCATTGAGCTTCAGGCCTATGTTCTCGGCGCTGCGGATTTTATAACAAGACCTGTGGTAAACGCTACCCTTCTCCGCAAGATCGATCTTCATATCAAGATGATAGAGAAGACCAATTCCCTTATGGCCGTAAATTCCCAGTTAATGGGAAACAGTTCCCAGCTTCAGAGCGCAGTGACCATGTCCATGAAGAGTGTCATGAACATGCAGCAGTTCATTGTGGGCATCATGACCAGCCTTATTACCAGAAAGGACGGTTTCACCGGCATCCACTCCATGCGTGTACGCCAGCTGATGCAGATACTGATGCAGGACATGGTAGCCACAGGAATCCTGAATCTGGGGCAGGAGGATCAGAATATCATAATCCTGGGCTCCCAGCTGTTTGACATGGGAAAGATCGGTGTTCCCGATGAGATTCTTTCCAAGGTGGGAAAATATACTGATGAGGAGTTTACCCTCATGAAGCAGCATACTGTATATGCCGCTGACGCAATACAGAATTTCTCCTATCTTCTTCCAAACAACAACTTTGTAATGTACACCTACCATATGTGCAGGAGCCATCACGAGCAGTGGTGCGGCAGAGGATATCCTGACGGCCTCGCCGGCGAGAATATCCCGATCCTTGCCAGAATGGTAAGCATCTGTGACGTATATGATGCACTGGTTTCCGAACGTCCCTATAAGACCCCGTTAAGCCACGAACAGGCCTGTGAGATAATACACAAATCCTCGGGAACCCAGCTGGATCCCACCATTGTACAGGTATTTGACCGCGTGCATCTCCAGTTTATGGCGGTTTCTAAAGCGTGAAAAGGCTATCGCCCTTCATGCTCGTATTTGTTTTGCAACCAAAGAAAAACGGCTTCTCGCGCAAGCGCGGAAGCCGTTTTTCCTTGGTTGTTTAGTTTTAGTACATCCCCGGGGCGGGTGCTGCGGGAGCGGGAGGAGCGGGCTCCTTCTTGGTCGCAACCACAGACTCGGTTGTAAGGAATGAAGCAGCTACGCTGGTTGCGTTCTGCAGGGCAGACCTTGTAACCTTAAGAGGATCAAGGATACCGGTCTTAACCATATCCACATATTCTTCAGTAAGGGCATTAAAGCCGATACCGGTCTTGGAATCCTTAACCTTATTGATGATAACTGCTCCCTCAAGTCCGGCATTTGCAGCTATGTAGTACAGAGGGGATTCAAGGGCTTTAAGAACCACCATGGCTCCTGTCTTCTCATCACCGTCAAGGTCCTTGATGAGCTTCTCAAGATCCTTTTCAGCGTGAACATATGCGGATCCGCCACCGGCGATAATGCCTTCCTCAACTGCTGCTCTGGTAGCGTTAAGCGCATCCTCCATACGGAGCTTTGCTTCTTTCATCTCTGTCTCTGTGGCAGCGCCCACACGGATAACCGCTACACCGCCGGAGATCTTTGCAAGCCTCTCCTGAAGCTTTTCCTTATCAAAGGAAGAAGTGGTGGCTTCGATCTGGGTCTTTATCTGAGCCTGACGGGCCTTGATGTCGGCCTTCTTTCCTGCCCCGTCAACGATAGTGGTATCGTCCTTTGTGATCTTTACGCTCTTGGCGCGGCCAAGCATATCAATAGTGGCATCCTTAAGCTCAAGGCCAAGGTCACTTGAAATAACCTGTCCGCCGGTAAGTGTGGCGATATCCTGGAGCATATCCTTTCTCCTGTCGCCATATCCGGGAGCCTTTACAGCTACAACATTGAAAGTTCCGCGGAGCTTGTTTACGATAAGTGTTGTAAGAGCTTCACCATCAACGTCCTCTGCAATGATAAGAAGGGCACGTCCGCTCTTTACGATCTGCTCAAGGAGAGGAAGGATATCCTGAACCGTTGAGATCTTCTTGTCATAGATAAGGATGTAGGGATCCTCCAGATTGGCCTCCATCTTATCCATATCAGTGCACATATAAGCTGATACATAGCCGCGGTCAAACTGCATACCTTCAACAAGATCCAGCTCTGTCTGCATGGTCTTGCTCTCTTCTATTGTGATAACGCCGTCGTTTGAAACCTTTTCCATAGCATCGGCGATCATCTTACCCACTTCATCATCGCTTGCGGAAATGGAAGCAACCTTTGCAATATGGTCCTTGGAGGAAACCTTTGAGCTCATCTTGCGGAGAGCTTCAACAGCGGTCTCGCAGGCCTTCTTCATTCCCTTACGGAGTATCATGGGATTTGCCCCTGCTTCCAGGTTCTTCATACCCTCATTGATCATTGCCTGTGCAAGCACAGTAGCGGTTGTAGTACCGTCTCCGGCAACATCATTTGTCTTGGTGGCAACTTCCTTAACGAGCTGTGCACCCATGTTCTCAAACTCGTCTTCCAGCTCTATCTCTTTCGCGATGGTCACTCCGTCATTTGTAATGAGGGGGGCGCCATAGGACTTGTCAAGAACCACATTCCTTCCCTTGGGTCCCAGGGTTACCCTTACGGTATCAGCAAGCTGATCCACACCTGATTTAAGAGCGGCTCTGGCATCAGAGCCATATTTGATTTCCTTAGCCATTTTTTATCTCCTTTTTTTACTTTTCTATTACTGCAAGAATATCACTCTGCTTAACAATAATGACCTTAGACTTGTCATCCAGTTCCACCTCTGTTCCCGAATACTTGGAATAGATAACCTTCTGGCCCTTCTTGACCTGCATCTTTATCTCCTTGCCATCAATGATGCCGCCGGGGCCAACCTCCAGGATCTCTGCCTGCTGGGGTTTTTCCTTTTCATGACCGGGAAGCACGATCCCGGATGCGGTTGTCTCTTCAGCTTCAATAGGCTTCAATACAACTCTGTCTGCTAACGGCTTTAACTTCATCTTAAAATGACCTCCTGTATTATTTAATATTTTTTCTTAACTCCTTGTTTTATTAGCACTCACTCAATACGAGTGCTAACCATCAAAAGAGATAATACTTTTTTTCCACCGCTCTTGCAAGCGGGTAAAACAGAGCAAAACTTACGTTATCTCGTTTTTTCTCCCGTTTTCTTTATTTTTCTTATATTTTGATATGAATGTCAAAAATATCGTTTTGATTTATCACACTCACTCTGCCGGTCAGGAATCCTGTTCCTCATCCTTCCGGCATCTCAGAATGGCTCTCACCGTACGATATACGCATTTCTTTATGTCATTTAAGGTTATCCTTCCTTCCGAAAGAGCCTCCCTTATATCCTTGAGATCCTTTGAATTTCCCGGCATTGCAATGTCGGTTCCCGCAAGAACACAGCCGGATGCCGTACAGTTGTCATCAAACCAGGTATTGGTCCAGTCTGTCATGACTATCCCCTTAAATCCCCACTCATCTCTTAGGATTCCGGTAACAAGATCCTTATTATTCGCGGAATGTATGCCGTTTATCTTATTATAGCTGGTCATAACAGCCATGGGCTGTGACTGTGTGACGGCAATCTCAAAGCCTTTAAGATAGATCTCCCTTAACGCCCTCTCAGATAATACACTGTTTGAGAAAAAGCGGTTATCCTCCGCATTATTACATGCAAAATGTTTGATCACTGTGCCCCGTCCCTCAACAGACTGTACACCCTCCGTCATGGCAGCTGCCATTGTGCCGGAAACATACGGATCCTCGGAGAAATACTCAAAGTTCCGTCCGCAAAGAGGATTTCTGTGGATGTTCATTCCCGGAGCAAGCCACAGGTCCACGCCGAAGATCTCCATTTCCTCAGCTACCGCTTTTCCTACCTCGAAAACAAGCTCCGGATCCCAGGATGACGCAAGAAGGGTACCCACCGGAAAGGCGGTACAATACTGGTAAAACACCTCGCCCTCTTCTTTCTTGCCATCCACATCAAAGAAACCGTGTTCAACAGTCCTGACAAAGGGATAGGGCGTAACATTACCGTTATTTACCACATACCTTTCCTGGATACGGAGTCCTGCCGGACCGTCAGCGGTAACTATGGAAGCTATTCCGTCTTCTATAGCCTTATAGCTGGTATCCCCGGCTCCACCGGGAACCTGTAATCCGCTGGATCCCACCACATCTTCTTTTTCATCATCAAAGAAAGCTCCCGCCAGCAGGGATATGAGCTTTTCCTCACTTAAAGCATCAGTCAGCCTTACTGCCTCTTCCGGAATATCGTCTTCCTTCTGATACTCTGCGGTGCTGCTCTTAATTGAAAGAGGATCTATTCTGATCACCGGAAGCTCCTCTTCCCTGAGTCTTGCAAGCCATTTCCGGTTCAGCTCCTCCCTCTCTTCTAAGGGTATGGTAAACTCTTTTAAGGTGTTCTCCGGAACGCAGAGAGCCTTAACTTTTCTGGTCACTACGTCATCCGAAAGCTCAAAGCCTCCCACCAGCACTGATTTATCCAGTGAAAACCCGCACCAGATACCATATATTCCCTTTTCCAGCACATAACAGCTCTCCTCTGTGTTATAGGATGAAAGGGATGAAAGGGGAAAGCTTACCGTAAGCTGTTCGGTATCATTTTCCGGCAGCACAGACGTCTTTTTATATCCCGCCAGCCTCCTGAATTCCTTTTCCATTCCGCTCTGAGGAGGCGAAACATAAACCTGCAGAACTTCCCTTGCAGGTGTGTCTCCTATATTGGTCACGTTTACAGGCAGGGAAAGGACACCGTCCAGATATACGCTTTCCTCAGCTTCAAAGGTAAACTCGGAATATGTAAGACCGTATCCGAAGCCGTATCTCACGGGAATCCCGAGGGAATCAAAATAGCGGTATCCCACATAGATACCTTCCTCATATTTTTCTGTAGCCAGATCCTCATTGATAAATGAAAAATCCGAGGCCCCGGGATAATCCTCATAATCATAGCACCAGGTATCGGTAAGATGTCCTCCGGCAGATACCCTGCCGCTCAAAACATCAGCCAGGGCATTTCCGCCCTCCATTCCCGCCTGACACATAAAAATGAGACCGCATATATTTTTATGGGAATCCATGAAAGACAGATCCATGACAGATCCGGTATTGATGACCACGATAACTCTGTCATATAACCTGCAAAGAGTATCCAGGAATTTTTCTTCCTTTTCCGTGAGATAGTAATCTCCCGGAACATTCCTTCTGTCCGCTGCCTCACCGGCAGTACGGCTTAAACAGTAAATGGCAATGTCACAATCCTCTTTTTCCGGCTCTTCACCGGCAGGAGCCGGAAAGGGCCTGGCAGCGTAAGCATCAAAAAATCCTTCCATTCCCCTTTCGGAATTACGGACTTCAGAAAGAAGATCGTCTCTCCACTCTGTTCTTTTCTGATCATATTCGCGATTGTAATCCGAAAGCCATTGTTCATTTAAAATGCGGAAACCGGCTTTTTTTAGACCATCATATATGGAGACGTCTTCTCTCTCGTTCACATCTCCGCTGCCGGTACCGCCTTTAACGGTTCTTGTTGCTCCCCGTCCGTAAAGCGCTATGGCGCTTCCCTCCTCAAGTGGGAGAACATGTTCCCTGTTCTCTAAAAGAACTATTCCCTCTGCCGCAGCCCTTCTCGATAACTCTCTGTGGGGTCGTTCGTGGGGCTGTTCGTCTGAAGTACTGAAACCGCCTGGTTTTCTGGGTTTAATCTCCATCAGTTGTGATCATTTCTCCTTTCGTTTTAAGCTTTTCATTATGTTCCTACTGCGCCGGCTGAGCAACAGCTTCAGGTACTATCACCGGCTGTGCCTGAGCCTGAGCTGCCTGGGCTGCCTGAGCCTGTGCCGCTGCCGCTGCTGCAAGAGCAGCCTGCAGCGCTGCCTGATCCGCCTGTGACGGCTCATTTGCCGGAGCAAGCGGAGTTAAGGATGCGTTCTCGTTGTCCTCCACTCCCTGGTTTAAGTATTTTTCAGCCCTCTTCTTATACTCCGAATCCGGGAATGTTGAGATCAACTGGTTAAATAACTCCGTGGCCTTATCGGGATTCTCATTTTTCAGATAGCTCTGGGCGAGATAATAGAGTGCCTGATCGCTCTCCTTATTAAGTTCAAAGGACTCCGTCAGATCCTCTATTGCTCCGTTATAATCCGCGTCGTTGTATTTGCCTATTCCGGTCTTCAGATACTGCTCCGCAGCCTTTGCGGAAACATTACTGTCCAGATAGTCGAACAGTGCGGTAAATTCCTCGGAATTCACACTGTTTCCGGATTCCTTTATCTTTTCCAGATCAGCCGACGCCTTCAGGGCATCCTCCGGATCCTCCAGATAGCTCTTTGCTGCAGAGAGAAGAGCGTCATAATCACTTATCACGCCTTCATTTCCCGTATATTCCTGCAGAGCATCCTGTACACCCTTATTTTCCTCCTGAAGAGCTTCTATCCGCTTATTCAGATCATCCATGTCTGCTGTTTTTGAGGTGAGCTCCTCAGACACTTCCTTTAACTGGAGATTTACTTCATTTCTCGCGGCCTGTATTCTGGCAGGCAGCACCAGAAACCACATAAGGGCAGCTCCCGCCGCCAGACCTATAAGGATATTGATTATGGTCTGTCCTCCGGTTCCGCCGCTGTCATTTAAAGGCTGGATTATGGTTTCATTTCCGCTCTGATAGCTTATGGCTTCTTCTTTTTTCCTGAAATTCCGTCTTCCTGTGGCATTTTCCTTTTCAGCTATCTTTTTATTCGCCTCTTTCAGATAAGTCTTTAAGGAAGTATTTCCCGCATCAACCTTAAGCCCGCGTTCTGCACATTTCCGAACCTTATTCCAGTCCTCATTATGGACATAGATAAGGGTTAAAAGCTCCATGGCCCTCATAAATCCGGGGCTTTTCGCAACAACCGCCTTCAGCTGTATGACAGCCAGATCCAGGTCATCATTCTTTGCGTAAGTACATGCCTGGTTATACTTTCTGATAAGGGCATCAAAATTGTTTAACCTTGACTGGTTATCTTTAACATCAGACAGGAAATCGTCTGCAATATTCTTTTTTGCCCTGATATTCTTTGAAATTATCCATTCAGACAGGGCATAAACTACTTCTCCCGTTTCAAAATAGACAAGGCCTAAAAGGTTCCTTGCCTGAACATTGTTTTTATTGTACATCAGGGATAATTTAAGTGAAGCGGCCGCTCCGGAAAGATCCCGCACCCTGGCCTTATCCAGTCCTTCATTGTAATAACGGTTGGAAAGCCGCACGATCCTTTTAAATATCTTAACGTCCGCTCCGCAGGCAGTACAGAAGTCATCCTCAGACAGCGTACAGCCGCAGTTATAACACTTCATATTTTTACTCTTTATCTAATTATCTGAATCATTACTTTTATACTTTATCTGAAGCATCGAAAACAGAAGATCCAGCATATCCGGCTCATTATGACTGTTTACTGCCTCTTCTATATCATCCACCTCAAGTGAATGGTGGAATTTCTTAAGTTCTTCTTCGAATTCTATCATAACATCATTATCCTGTTTTATCTTCTGGAAGACGGGGAAATCGGGGCGAGAATGAGCACTCCCATCTCGTTCTTTAAGAACTCCGCGCCCCTCTTACTCTGATCTACGGTATACTGCTGTGAATCCACCTGTACGATAACTCCCTCATATACCGTATCGTACGCCCTGACCACTGCCCCTTCGGAGATCCTTATGAGCTCGTCAAGTTCCCTGGTCTTCTGCTCCATTTCCTGAAGCTCGGCCTTTTTCTCTATCTTCTCCCTCATAAGGTTCTGGCGCTCCTCCAGCATGGAATCATCAGCGGTTCCAAGCCTGACCCTTCTCTCCAGCTCATCGGATCTGAGTTTCATCTCCTGGAACCGGTCGGAAAGGATCTTTTCCTGTTTGGCCAGTTTCTTCTTCAACTGGACCACATCATCCTTGATTCCCGCTGCCACCATGGTCTTCAGGAATACGTCATTTCCCAGTATTCTGGCTTCCACTCCCAGCATTCCGTAAATATCCCCGCCGACTATGCTGCCTTTTTCCCCGGTAGCCCTGACGACGGATTTTGATGAAATATTGGAATCCAATATATAGTTGGCAGAAACATCGCCTCCGGCCTCCACATTGGCATATTCGATAAAGTCCGCCATCAGGTCGCCTCCGCAGATCACTTTCGTCTCGTTAAGACCCAGCACACCTCCCTTGACCACTATGTCCTCTCCGGCCACTATGGAATTTCCGTGGAAAGTACCCTCTATGGTCACGCTTCTGGTGGCCTTTATATCGACACCCTCGGAAACGCTGCCGTAAATAATGACGTCACCTTTAAAATTAATATTTCCGAAGACGTTATCTATATCCTTTTTGAATTCCTGAACACCGGTCACCATGAGCTTGGCCTTTGTAACCTCGACCCTGCCCTCTATATCGGCATAATAGGTCAGCTCATCCGGGTGATAAGTACATCCTGTAGTATGGAGAGGCTGCAGCTCCTTTGCCCTCTTTCCGGGAATGGGTTTTCCCTTCACGGACATACCGGGCTTTTCCTTAATCGCGGGATGATAGGTAGCCAGCTTATCTCCGGCATTCACACACTCTATTACGTTCACGCTGGTATAGTCAACGCTTCCGTCTTCCCTGATCTTCGGGTGCTTTTTTCCGGCTCCCGTAGCTTCAAAAAAGTATTCGAAATATCCGTCCACACCGTTTTCCGGTGCAACTCCCTCGGCCACCATCTGCTCATGGTTATAGATCTGTTTTTTTATCATGGCAGCTATACGGGACTTGTTGATTCCGTTTACCACCCCGTACGTCCGAAGAAAATCGATGATCTTTTCCACCTCATATTCCTGTCCGGGAACCGGCGTGGCCAGATAAAGATATGCTTCCATATCATTATTTCTTAAAGTAACCCTGTTGATATTTCTGTCGTCACGAGAACCCATATACCCTCCATGCAGTTAAAGACATTGTCCGTAATACATCCTTATTATCCAAGTCTGGCGCATACTTCCGCCATCATCTTTTCGTAATTCTTTAGCTTCTCCCTCTCTTCGTTTATCTTTTCTTCAGGTGCTTTCGAAAGGAATTTTTCATTGGAAAGCATTGCATTACTGCGGCTAAGCTCCTTTTCAAGCCTTTCCTTTTCCTTTATAAGCCTTTTTCTCTCTTCCGCAGGATCCACCAGATCCTCAAAGGGCATAAAGATGGTGGCTGCTCCGGTCACGACCGAAACATCATTTTCTCCCGTACCCTCCTTTGTATCTGTTACAATAACTTTGGAGGCACTGGCAAGACTTGCAAAAAAGCTCTTACAGCCCTCAAAAGCATCTCTTACCCTGCTGTCATCGGACACCACCCGGATATCCGCTTTTCTTCCGGGAACCACGTTCATTTCCGAACGCACATTTCTCACTCCCTTTATGGCCTCTCTGATATTATCCACGGAATCCGCTTCCCCGGAATAGTCAAAAGCCTCATCAAAAACAGGCCAGGATGAGATCATTATGGATGGCTCCGAAGCTTCATCCCCCGTCTCTTCCCTTAAGGTACAGTAAATTTCTTCTGTGATAAAGGGCATAAAAGGATGCAGAAGCTTCAACGCCGAACAGAGAACAGTTTTCAGAGTCCAGAGGGCCGCATTCCGGCTTTCATTTTCAGCCTCATCATAAAGCCTGGGCTTTACCATCTCTATATACCAGTCACAGAGATAATCCCATACAAAATCATATATTTTCTGGGCCGCTATTCCGAGCTCATACTTCTCCATATTCTCGGTAACGGCCTTTACAGTCTCATTCATCCTGCAGAGTATCCATTTGTCTTCATATCTCAGATCCGCCCTGTCAGGCTCGGAAATCGTTTTTTCTCCAAGATTCATCAAAATGAACCTGGAGGCATTCCATATCTTATTCGCAAAATTTCTGCTGGCCTGTATCTTCTGGTCCGAGAAGCGCATATCGTTACCCGGAGCATTTCCGGTAACGAGAGTAAACCTCAGGGCATCTGCCCCGTATTTTTCAACAATCTCCAGGGGATCTATGCCATTCCCCAGGGATTTACTCATCTTTCTCCCCAGCTCATCCCTGATAAGCCCGTGGAATAGAACAGCGTCAAAGGGCCTCTGCCCCATATGCTCATATCCGGAAAATGCCATTCTTATTACCCAGAAGAAGATGATATCATATCCGGTAACAAGAACGCTGGTGGGGTAGAAATACTTAAGCTCCTCCGTCTCTTCCGGCCACCCCAGAGTGGAAAAGGGCCAGAGAGCCGATGAAAACCAGGTATCCAGAGAATCCGGATCCTGGGTAAATCTTTCGGATCCGCAGTCGGGACACTTATCGGGCATTTCTTTCGCAACTATCAGCTTTCCGCATTCTTCGCAGTAATAGGCCGGTATCCTGTGTCCCCACCAGAGCTGGCGGCTTATACACCAGTCCCTGATATTATCTGTCCAGTTGAAATATGTCTTCTGCATCCGCTCCGGGATCAGCCTTATTTCCCCGTTCCTTACGGCGTCAGCAGCTGGACGGATCAGATCGTCCATCTTTACAAACCACTGCTGTTTAACAAGAGGCTCTACTGTGGTATGGCATCTGTCATGGGTGCCAACGTCATGGGAATAATCCTCTATCTTTATAAGGAGCCCCATTTCCTTCAGCTCTTTTACTATCTGCTCTCTTGCGACATACCTGTCCATTCCGGCGAATTTTCCGCCATTTTCGTTAATGGTGGCATCATCATTCATGATATTGATGATCGGAAGAGAATTCCGTTCACCAACCATGAAGTCATTGGGGTCATGTCCCGGAGTTATCTTGACCACTCCTGTACCAAACTCCGGATCCACATAAGAATCGGCAACAACCGGAAGCTCCCTGTCCATAAATGGCAGTATCACGGTCTTTCCGATAAGATCCTTATACCTGTCATCATCGGGATTGACCGCAATAGCCGTATCTCCCAGCATGGTCTCGGGTCTTGTGGTGGCAAAGGCAAGAAATCTTCCCTCTTCTCCCTTTACGGGATACTTTATATGCCAGAGATGTGAAGCCTGTTCCACATACTCCACCTCGGCATCGGAAATGGTGGTCTGGCACACAGGGCACCAGTTTACAATCTTGTTTCCCTTATAAATAAGTCCTTTATTATAAAGACGGACAAAAACCTCGTTTACCGCATTATTGCAGCCCTTGTCCATGGTGAATCTCTCTCTGTCCCAGTCACAGGAGATACCCAGTTTTTTTAGCTGGCTCACGATTATCCCGCCATACTCATCTTTCCACTTCCAGGCCCGCTCCAGGAATTTCTCCCTGCCGAGAGTCGCTTTATCTATGCCTTCTTCCTTAAGCTTCTCGATTATCTTTACTTCGGTGGCTATGGAAGCGTGATCCGTTCCGGGCTGCCACAGGGTATTATAGCCCTGCATCCTCTTAAACCTGGTGAGGATATCCTGCAGGGTGTTGTCAAGGGCATGTCCCATATGAAGTCTTCCCGTGATATTGGGCGGCGGCATGACAATGGAAAACGGCTTTTTATCCCTGTTGACTCCCGCATGGAAATACTTTTTTTCAAGCCATTTATTGTAAAGCCTCTCCTCCATTCCGGTCGGATCATATGTTTTTGCAAGTTCCTTTGACATCTGTCTTAAAGCCCCTTCTTTCATAATTACAGCTATTATAGCAAAATCGTATATATTCAGAACCCTGTACAGTTACCAAAATTCTAATAACTGCGCCTTTGTTTGTCAATATTAAGCCACGTTACCGGTATTATAAACCGGTAGTCTGCTTCCACCGCTCCGCTTCTTCGTATATCTCCTTATTTATGATACGGATCCTGGTTCCCTTCATTCCGGCGGACCCCGTCTCGATTATCCCGGCGCTCTCCAGCTTTTTCAGTCCGTTCACAATAACAGATCTGGTGATTCCAAGGGATTCCGCCACCTTCGACGCTATGATGGTGCCGTCGCTGCCCGCAAGATTATCAAGTATCCTTACGGCTCCCAACGCCTCAGAATAGGAAAGGGCTGAAAAAGCTCCCTTTACGATCTTCTCTCTCCTGTCCTCTTCCTCATGCTCCTCTGTTTCGGAACGGAGCATCTCCAGATTCAGCACAGTATCCGCATACTCGCACAAAATAATATCTTCTATGGAATACTCTTCCGACTTTCTGCTGACGATCATGGTGCCAAGCCTCTTTCCGGCTATCTGGACCGGTGTTACAAGAAGCCTCATAGCCTCCACATTTTCAAGTCCCAGAAGCTCCGGATTTACATTCTCCTGTGTAGATAGAATGGTGAGCAGACGCTTATTTACAGCCTTGTCTATCCTGTCGCCGACCTCAGCATCTCCAAGCACCGGGCAGCCGTTTTCGGAATTTAAGTTTCTGCCTATCATCTTTCCCTTTCGGCTTAAAACAACAATATCCGCCGAAAGAAGACGTCCCAGGCAGTCACATATATCCGTAAAAACAACCTTTCCCGCCTTGCTTTTCTGTATGATCCCGTTTACCGTTCTTATCCTGTCCAGAAGCTCTATTTGGCTCATCAATTTTCTGCTTTCTTTTCTACAATTTTCTTACATTTTTCATTTATGCACATCAGCTTGCTGCCCTTTTTCACCATAAGTCCTCCGCACTCCGGACAGGACTCCTTTGACGGTGTATTCCAGGTCATGAAATCACAATCCGGAAATCCCAGACAGCCGTAATACCGCCTTCCTTTTTTCGTGGTCTTCATCACCAGGTCTTTTCCGCATTTCGGACAACTTACCCCGGTTTTTTCAAAGAAGGGCTTTGTATTCCTGCAGTCCGGGAACCCCGGGCATGCCAGAAACTTGCCGTAAGGTCCGTATTTGATCACCATATGGCGTCCGCAGTTTTCACAGACCTCTTCAGTCTCCTCATCTTCGATCTTAATCTCGGCGATCTCCTTTTCAGCCTTCTCCACAGCCGTCTGGAGATCCGGATAAAAATTCTCTATTATGGTCTTCCAGTTGACCTTACCCTCCTCAACACCATCTAAAAGTGTCTCGAAATTTGCGGTGAAATTCACATCCACTATTCCAGGAAAAGCATCCTTTAATATGGAGTTAACCGCCCTTCCGGTCTCAGTTACATATAGATTTTTCTGCTCCTTTGTAACATATCGCCTGGCGATTATGGTGGTAATGGTGGGCGCATAGGTACTGGGACGTCCTATGCCCAGCTCCTCTAAAGTCCTTACGAGGCTTGCCTCGGTATAATGGGCGGGAGGCTGGGTAAAATGCTGTTTTTCCTCCAGACTTTTAAGCTTAAGCTCAGAATCCTTTGACAGCTCCACCTTTAAAACATTGCTGTCCGTACTTTTATCCTGTGGATCGCTGTAAACAGACATAAATCCGTCAAAGACAAGCTTTGAAGCAGCAGATGTGAAGATATGTCTGTCACCGGACTGAAGCTTTACGCTTACCGTACTGTATCTGGCCGGCGCCATTCTGCATGAAACAAATCTCTTCCATATCAGCTGATAGAGCCTGAACTGATCCCTGCTTAAAGAAGCCTTTACGGACTCAGGAGTCCTTCCCGTCTCTGTGGGTCTTATGGCCTCATGGGCATCCTGAATCTTCTGTTCTCCTTTTTTCTCCTTTGTCTTTCCGCTTTCCTCAGAAAGGTATTCCTTCCCGAAGGTCTTCTCTATATACTCATCCGCTGCAGCTGCGGCCTCGGCTGATATCCTGGTGGAATCCGTTCTTAAATAGGAAATAAGTCCTATGGTACCCTGTCCCTTTACATCCACGCCTTCATAGAGCTGCTGAGCTATCCGCATGGTCTTCTGTGTGGAGAAATTCAGTACAGAAGCAGCTTCCTGCTGCAGGGTACTGGTGGTAAAAGGAAGCGGGGCTTTTTTCAGCCTCTCTCCTTTTTTTATCTCCTGTACGCTGAAAGGATGTTTTTCGCAGTATTTTTTTATCTCCTGCGCTTCCTTTCCGGTCTTTATCTCCTTCTTTCCGGAGGCATCACCGTAATACCTGGCATTTAAGGGAGTCTTCTCCCCCTTTACCGCAAGGATGGCATCTATGGTCCAGTATTCATCCGGGATAAATGCGTCTATCTCATCTTCCCTGTCGCAGATGATCCTTAAGGCAACCGACTGCACCCTTCCCGCAGAGAGCCCTCTCTTTACCTTTGCCCAGAGTAACGGCGAGATCCCGTATCCGACTATCCTGTCCAGCACTCTTCTGGCCTGCTGAGCGTCAACAAGATTCATGTCCAGTTCCCTGGGATTCTTAAGGGAATTCTTTACAGCCGATTTGGTGATCTCGTTAAAGGTTATCCTGTCCACCTCTTTTTTATTATCGGGGTCATCTATTTTCAGTGCCCTTATAAGATGCCAGGATATAGCTTCACCTTCCCGGTCAGGGTCAGTTGCCAGATAGATCCTGTCGGCTTTTTTTGCTTCTTTTCTGAGAGAGGAAAGCAGTTCCCCCTTCCCTCTGATAGTAATATATTTGGGCTCGAAATCGTTTTCCACATCTATGCCCAGCTGACTTTTCGGCAGATCACGGACATGCCCCATGGATGCCATGACCTGATAATTGCTCCCGAGAAATTTTTTTATTGTCTTTACCTTTGCAGGTGACTCAACTATAACTAAATTCTTTGCCATTTCAGTCGAATGCCGCCTTCTTTCGCTTTGGATCTGTTGAAAAATCCGGTGCAAATGCGCATGTTATTTTTACAACAGTTCCTTATTAATTGTGAAACGAAAGCAAATATACACTATTTCATTTCATATTGCAAGGCACTTTTGCAGTACCAGGAACAAACGTGAAGTGAAAAGTTAAATTCCACATTGAAGGACTTAAAGTAGAAACAAGTCTTTCATCTAATTCCAGTGAAACAAGTCTTACATATTCCAGGTATTTTTCTTGACATGGAGACCGGGGGAAGAGATTGAAACAGCCCGTCTTAACGGAAAGCAGATTGGGTATAATCTGTAAAATCGGTTCCAAGTAAGGCGATGCCGGATAGTCTGCCATTTTTTTGGATAACGTCTTTGACGAGTAAAAACTTGAAATCTACCTTCCTTCCAATTATGGTAAAGCTCTTGATCATCAAAGGTATTCCATATGATTCATTAGAAACAGAACTATATGGCAGCTTATTTGCTCCAGTTTTTACCAAATCATCCAGGTATTTGTACAATTCTGACTCAGTATTTTTTATGATGGCGCTTGGCGATAAGGCAGAAAAGGATGCACCTAAATCAAAAACAAAAGGAATTTCTCTATCAAAAGCAGGCAATGTATTCTTAATCACAAATATAATGATATCCATTACCCACTCTTACTTTTATAAGTTTAATCAAAGTAGAAATCCCCCGTCAATATTTGATAATCCTCCAATCCAGGAACACCCCATGGGTTTGTATTTGGAATAGAATAAATCCTCGAAAGATTTATTGTAGTCATACCCTTCCACATAACAATAAACAGTATATGTGTCATTACCTCTGGAAGCAATAAAATCATGTTCTCCATGAAGATTTAAATATTCAGAGGCATCAACTGTCCAGGGAGTATCATAGAATACAATTCCGTTTTCAATATAAGATTTAGGCTCTGTTAATGATGCAACCATATTTGCCTCCTCCTTTTTTACGAACTTTATATTATTATACCCATTAACCGGCGGAATGGCAAAAAACGCGCATATTATCATCCGGCCCCTTCGGGCCGGCTGTCCTTTCCCAGTGCTTTGCTGATCTTTGAAAAATCAATGCTGCACTTTCCCTCGGAAATGCGGATAGGTATGGTGTCAGAAAAAGAGTATTTGGTCAGCTTCATATCCTTGCCCGTGAAATCGTAAACTATCACCTCTTCCTCAGCCGGGTCGACGATCCAGTACTCCCGGACTCCTGCTTTTTCATATTTATATGATTTCAGCAGCATGTCCTTTGACCTTGTGGAGGGAGACAGGATCTCAACAGCAAGATCCGGCGCGCCCGTAAAATGCTTCATATTAATATCATAATTACTGCACATAACGAAAAGATCCGGCTGAACCATGGTCTTATTATCATTATCAAGCTTCACGTCACAGGGAGACAGTACCACCCTGCAGCTTCCCTCATGTTTATCTGTACAGGCTCTGAACTGCAGGTGTAATTCCCCCAGTATTGCCTGATGCCTGTATGTGGGCGCTCCCATGTCATAGATCACCCCGTCAATTAGCTCCACCCTTCTCTCATCTGGAATAGCATAATAATCATCCAGAGTATACTCACCCTGTTCTTTTGGACAATAGTCAAAAGCCTCTTCCTTAACCATATAGGGGCTGCCTATTTCATGAACCGAGGAATATATCTGACGGTTACGGTCCGCAATCCTGAAACCCTCTTCCAGTGCGGCAATGGTACCCATTCTCGGGGAAGCCGTAGTACCGGACAGGACCTTCTGGATTGTACTGGCCGGAACCCCCGAAAGGCTTGACAGTTCTTCATTGCTGATACCCAGCGCTTCTTTTTCCTTTTTCATCTCTTCTATTGTCATAAAACACCTCCTTTTTGGTATGATGCGGCATTTATTTGGTATCTATTTGGTATTTACCCGGTTCTTATTTGGTGCTTCAATACACCATAAATATACCATTTATGGTGTATATGTCAAACAAAACATCCGTTTTGTTACAACTTACGCGGCCTGCCAGTCCGCGTAAGTTGTAACGACGGTTTACAACCTGCGTGTCACACCCGTATCTTCCTTATATAAAAGCCGGGGGATGCTTCCGCTGCGTAACCCATGAGCTCAAGGGAGAGAAGCCCGGTCATCAGCTCATTTAAGGGCAGGGCACATTTTTCGGCAAGAGTGTCAAGGGATAAGGGTGAATAATCCAGTTTATGAATTATGTCAACCAATCCAGGCTCCAGCTCCTTAAGCTCCTCTGTCAATATGTTCTTCCGTCTCCTGTTTCCGGAGGGGATAAGCCCCATTGCCTCCAGGATAACCTCCGGACAGGAGGCGATGCCGGCCCCGTCTGCGATAAGATCATTACAGCCTGCGCTTAAAGGATCTGTGATCCTGCCGGGCAGTGCGAAAATGTCCCTCCCCTGCTCCAGCGCATAGCGCACGGTTATGGAAGTCCCTGATTTTTTCCTGGCCTCAATAACCAGAAGAATATCCGCAAAAGCCGATATCAGCCGGTTTCTCCTCGGAAAGAGCTCCGGTCTCGGAGGCGTCCCCGGAGGATATTCGGATATGATACCTCCCTTTTCAAGGATGTCCCGGAAAAGCCCCCTGTTTTCCTCCGGATAGACTATATCCGCTCCGCAGCCCAGTATCCCGAAGCTTGATCCGCCCTTTTCCACAGCAGATTTCTGGGCTATGCCGTCGATCCCCCTGGCCATACCGCTTACGATCTGTACCCCTTTTT
>CAMJPM010000062.1 GCA_946407725.1 uncultured Lachnospiraceae bacterium | reverse complement strand
AAACCTAAGGGCGGGAGCGGTAAACGTCTGTACCGAAAAAGTGGGGAAGGAACCACTTTGCGATGATGCTGTTCTGAAATAATGATACTTCCCGAAAGGGGTTTGTAACTGGTGAGAGTCCAATGTGATCCGTGAACCTGGCGGATACTTGCGGGGTTAAATATAACACTACAACTATTTCGATACGAATTAACTAAGAGATTAATCATTAAAAACATATATACGTTATGAAAGGTTTTAAGGGGAGAGATAATGAATCTATCAACAAGTGAGGACAATGGAATTCAGGTGACTTTTGAGAGGCAGAAATCAGCGGATAATAACTTTCAATTAAGGTCAAACAGGGCTATAATAGAGTTGGCAGCAAGTATGTCTCTCATTGATAACATGAAAAAAGAATCATTTTTGAAGACCATACTTGGAAAAGAAGAGTTACCTATTAAACATTATCCTGATTCCAGGATATATGCATGTGTGATACCTGCCCGTATCAGAAAAGAGTCTGACGGATTATTACCGAACAGGGTTACGGGAAACACAAGAGAGGTTGTGATCGACAAGCTGTTTGATCTCTTTTCAGGGAAAAAATCAGGCAGCGGAAAGAACACACTGACAATCCTCTACAAAGAGTTCATTGAAAACAGAAAAAAAGATGAGGATATTGCATCGCAGACAGCAAGGAAGAATGAGTGTGACTGGAATACCTTCTTTAAGGATAAGCCGCTTGTTCTTGCTGACGTAAGTGACATCACTCCTGCTGACATAATGGCTCATTTCAAGTCCATGACTGAAGGAAGGAAGATGACGCGTCATGCATTCGGGAATGCAAAGGGGCTTCTCAACCAGCTTTTTGATCTGGCATACGAGAAGAACCTTGTTGAAAGGAACATCTGCAGACAGCTTTCCACAAAGAAGCTGAAGTTTAAGCCCGAAGCATGCAAGCAGGATCTGGTTTATTCAAAAGATGAACGTGATCAGATCGTTGATGAGCTTAAGACCTCTGATAATGTATATGACAAGGCGATAGTCATTCAGTTCTGCCTTGGCTGCCGTGTTTCTGAGGTCAAGGGACTGTGCTGGTCAGATCTCGATTTTAACAGAAGGGAAATCAATATCCACAGGGAACTGGTGGAAGATGAGGAAGGGAACCCGATACTTAAGAACCATACGAAAAATGGTATGGGAGAAGGAAACAGGGTGCTTCCCATGACATCCAGAGCGGAAGAGATATTTGCTTCCATACCTAAGCCTGAGGATAAAGAGAGCCTTGTATTTGTAAGGGATTATAAGCCGATAAGGACACAGACGGTCAACGACCATTTAAGGAATGTCTGCAGGAAGCTTAACATCAGATATCTTTCTTCCCATAAGATAAGAGCCTGGGGTATTACAGAGGCTCTGGCATCGGGGATGGATCAAGCATCAGTTATGAAGCTTGCCGGACATGCTTCACCCGAGACCATGAGAAGCTATGTGCGTGTGGCACGTGTCAATAATGATATCAGCGAGAAGTTCAACAAAGTGTTTGATTAATGCGGGTTTTACCCTCATCAGCTGCTGGAGATATAGTAAAATCAAGGTTTTTTCAATCTGCTGATTTTTGCTGATTCAAAATTTAGAGCATGAAAAAACCCTGAAAAGCCGATAAATTCAACCTTTCAGGGCGATCTTAACAATAGCTCGTATCGGAATCGAACCGGTGATTCTGCCGTGAGAGGGCAGCGTCTTAACCTCTTGACCAACGAGCCGTATTTGCAAAAAAGATAATACATGGTAATTTGAAAAAATGCAAGTGTTTTTTTGATTTTTATATTTATAAGTGACTAAAAGTGTTTTGTAACTATTCAGAACAGCCCGAAGCACTTGCTGCTGAGGGCGTATGAAAGCCCTGGTATTCAGGCATTTTTTGATTTCAGGCGAAATAAAATGGACCGCTAACTCCGTCCCCGTGTACCACACATTTTACCACTTGACGAATAGCGGGGCAGGTGCTATATTTACAAAGTAACATGCAGGTGGGCTTTTAAGGAGCCCACCTTTTCTATGGTTATTTAATGTTAAGGTAAGGTATAAAGTATGACCGGAAAGATGATAGCGGACAGATTTGCTGATATGGTACGTCCAATAACAGACGAATACGGCTATGAGCTTATCAGGACGGAATACGTTAAGGAAAACGGTAATTACTACCTCCGGGCCTTTATAGACAAGGAGGGCGGCATCACTATAGACGACTGCGTTAAGGTAAGCCGGAGGGTGAGCAAGATGCTGGATAAGGATGATTTTATCCCCGAGGCATATACGATGGAGATATCATCCCCCGGATTTATGGAAGAGAGATAGTTGAACCGGAAAACAGGAATTTCAGACCGCAGCAATGCAAAATACCTGTTGAAAAAGGCGATAAAAACAGGATACTCGCCGCAATATAATGAAAGGAGTGGCATCGGAAAGCCATGAAAAAGAAGAAAGAAGAAATTCAGGAAAACAACGGAGTTAACACAGAGCTCCTGCAGGCCCTTACTCTGCTGGAAAAAGAAAAGGGGATAAACAGGGAAACCCTTTTTGAAGCCATTGAGAATTCGCTTCTTACGGCATGCCGGAATAATTTCGGAGGACATTCTGAAAACGTACACTGCGAGATAGACAGGGAGACCTGCAATTACTTTCTCTATGCAGACCGTACCGTTGTTGAAGAGGTTACGGATCCAGCAATAGAGATCTCGGTGGATGATGCCATGGCAATAAATCCTGAGGTGAATATCGGGGATACGGTCAGGGTGGAATTAAAGAGCAGGGAGTTCGGACGTATCGCCACCCAGAACGCAAAAAACGTGATACTCCAGAAGATCCGCGAGGAGGAAAGAAATTCCATATTCAACGAGTTCTCTGCAAAGGAACACGATATCGTAACCGGTACCGTGCAGAGATATATCGGACGGAATATCAGTATAAATCTTGGAAAAGCAGATGCGTTCCTGGCTGAGAGCGAGCAGGTAAGGGGCGAATATTTAAGTATCCATGAAAGAGTAAAGGTCTATGTGCTGGAGGTTAAAAATTCCACAAAGGGCCCCAGGATACTGGTTTCCAGAACCCATCCCGAGCTGGTCCGCAAGCTCTTTGAAAATGAGGTTTCAGAGGTAGCGGACGGCACCGTTGAGATCATGGGTATCTCCAGAGAGGCCGGAAGCAGGACAAAGATCGCCGTATACAGCAACAATCCGGATGTGGATGCGGTGGGAGCCTGCGTCGGTATAAACGGTACCAGGGTAAATGCCGTGGTGGACGAGCTGGGCGGAGAAAAGATAGATATCATCAACTGGGATGAGAACCCGGCTATCTTTATCGAGAATTCCCTTTCACCTGCAAAGGTTGTATCAGCCATAGTTGACGGAGATGAAAAGACAGCCAAGGTAGTTGTTCCCGACTATCAGCTGAGTCTCGCCATCGGCAAGGAGGGACAGAATGCCCGTCTCGCCGCAAGGCTTACAGGCTTTAAGATCGATATCAAATCCGAGACCCAGGCCAAGGATGCTCCCGGATTCAGGATGGAGGACTATCTCCTGGATGATGATGAAGAGTACGGCGAGGAATATTATGATGAGGACGGTAACTATATCGGACCTGAGGAATACGAGGAAGAGGCCGGATATGAGGAAGAGGCTGAAAATGGTGAAGAAATGACCGGGGAAGACGCGGCGGAAGAGGCAGCGGAGGATGCGGCAGAAGAAGCCGGTGAAAACGGGGATAATGAAGAGTAAAAAAACTGTATGCAGAAAATGTGTTTCCTGCGGCAGTATTATCGATAAAGATTTACTTTTAAGGATAGCAAAAAACAGAGAAGGCGTAACAAGGCTTGACATGACAGGGTTCATGGAGGGCAGAGGGGCATATATCTGTAAAAGCAGGAAATGCCTGGAAAAGGCGTTGGATAAAAACCTGCTTGAGCGTTCCTTCAGGGCCGGAATAAGGCCGGAGGATAAGGAAAGGCTCAAAAAGGAGACGGAAGGACTTGGACAATAAAAAAGCGGTTTCACTCTTAAGCCTGGCTGCGAAAGCAGGCAAAGTTGTGAGCGGGGAAGAAAATGTCTTAAACAGCATCAGGGGCCAAAAGGCCTGGGTGGTGATCATAAGCAATGAAGCATCTGCTCGCAGCAGGAAAACATTCGGTGATAAATGTTCCTATTATCATGTTCCCCTTTATGAATGGGGCACAAAAGAGGAATTGGGGCGGAATATCGGAAAAGATTTACGAACGGTGGTCTGTATCACCGACAGGAATTTCGGGGAGCAGATGAATAAGCTTCTCAGGGAGGAAGATTGATGGCAAAGACTCAGATAATGAAAATAACAAAAGAATTAAAGGAAAAGGGGATAGAGGTTTCCAATAAAGAAGTTGTTGAATTCCTTAAGAGCCGCGGCGCTGATGTGACCTCTCATATGAGCAGCATTGGCGACAGAGAGGTTTCTCTTGTGTACGAAAAATTCGGAGGATCCGATAAAGCGGAGAGTACAGCCAGAAAAGAAAGACCCCGGGAAGAAAAAAAGGACGAGGGTGAAAAGAAGGAGAATGCGGTAAAGAGGCCGCCCCTTCAGAAACCCATGAAAAATCCTCCGCCGAAAAAGAAGCATATTATTTTTGCCACAAATAACAGAAATGCCGGTGGCGGTAACAGCCGTTTCAATCAGGGAACCAGACAGGTTATCAGGATAAGCGGCGGAAAGATAGAGGATCCGGAAAAGGCCGTAAAGAAGACCTTTAAGCATACAGAGGTGGCAAGTCCCGATGCCTTTGAAGGGATAAAGCTGCCTCCCAGGGAAGAAGAGAAAGAGGAAGTAAAGATCCTGGAGACCAGGACGGAGACCACGGCAAAGAAGGAAGAGAGCGTAAAGGCTGCGGAAACTCCCGCACCTGCTCCTGCACCTGCTCCCGGGGAAGTAAAGGTAAAGGAGAAAGAAAAGGAAAAAGAGAAGGAAGCCCCGGCTTCAGCTCCTGCTCCGACAAGCGCACCTGCTCCCGCACCCGCACCTGCTCCCACTCCGGCTCCCCAGGGTCCCAGGAAGATATACGGAAATGTATATGACCATATGCCGGCAAAACCGGCTGTTCAACAGACTCAGAAGAGAGGCGCCAATTATGCTAACAGGGAAGAAGCCAACAAAGGTGGAAGAAATACTCAGGGCGGTTTCCGTAATGCTGGGAATAACAGCGGTCGTCCTTTCCCTCAGGGACGCAATGAGAGACCGGGTTCCTTCTCAAAAGGCCCGCAGGGCAGGGGAGGCTTTAACTCAGGCTCTTCGGGAGAAGCTCCGGAAAAAGGCGGACAGGGAAGAAGATCAGACGCAGACAGGAGAAGGCAGTCTGAAGCCAGAAAGAGAAAAGATGCGGCCATAGAAGCCAGCATGGAAGAGAAGACAGGAAAGAAATTCAATCCTCACGGCTTCCGTAAGCCGGCTCCTGTGGAAAAGCCAAAGGAAGAAGAGATCAAGGTCATTGTCATCCCTGAGACACTTACCATCAGGGATCTGGCAGACCATATGAAGATAAATGCTTCACAGATCATAAAGAAGCTGTTTATGACCGGACAGGTGGTCACGCTGAATTCAGAGGTTTCATACGAAGAAGCCGAGAATATCGCAGCAGACTTCGACATACTCTGCGAGCATGAGCAGAAGGTGGACGTTATAGAGGAGCTCTTAAAGGAAGAGGAAGAGGACGCAGCACTCTTTGAGAAGAGACCTCCGGTGGTCTGCGTAATGGGACACGTTGACCACGGTAAGACATCACTCCTTGATAAGATCAGGGAGACAAGGGTTACTGAAAAGGAATCCGGCGGAATTACCCAGGCCATCGGTGCCTACATGGTAAAGATCCAGGGACAGAAGATCACCTTCCTCGATACCCCCGGACACGAGGCATTTACCGCCATGAGAATGAGGGGTGCAAGCTCCACGGATATAGCTGTGCTGGTGGTTGCTGCCGATGACGGAGTAATGCCCCAGACAGTGGAAGCCATAAACCATGCCAAGGCTGCCGGTGTAGAGATCATCGTGGCTGTAAATAAGATAGATAAACCCAGCGCCAATATAGAGAGAGTTAAGCAGGAGCTTTCGGAATACGAGCTTATCCCCGAGGACTGGGGCGGTTCAACCGTATATGTGCCGGTTTCCGCAAAGACAGGGGAAGGCATAGAGCAGCTTCTGGAAATGATAATACTTACAGCGGACGTATTGGAGCTGAAGGCCAATGCTGACAGAAAGGCCAGAGGCATTGTGCTTGAGGCCCGTCTGGACAAGGGCAGGGGTCCGGTAGCCAGCATACTGGTACAGAAGGGAACCCTGCGGGTGGGAGACTTTATAGCAGTGGGAGCCTGCCACGGAAGAGTCCGCGCAATGCTTGATGAAAACGGTAAGAGGATCAAGGAGGCTACACCCTCTACCCCCGCTGAAATACTGGGACTTGATGATGTTCCCGAGGCAGGAGAGATCTTTGTTTCACCTGAATCCGACAAGGAAGCCAAGAATTTTGCCGATACCTTCAAGGCGCAGCAGAAGAACGAGCTCCTCCGGGAGACAAAGACCAAAATGTCTTTAGATATTCTTTATTCCCAGATCAAGGAGGGAGACTTAAAGGAATTCAATGTTATTTTGAAGGCCGATGTACAGGGCTCCGTGGAAGCGCTTAAAACCTCGCTCTTAAAGCTTTCAAATGAAGAGGTGGCTCTGAAGGTCATCCACTCAGGAGTAGGTGCCATAAGCGAATCCGACGTGATACTTGCCAGCGCCTCCAATGCCATTATCATAGGCTTCAATGTTAAGGCCGACAACATGGCAAAGCAGAGTGCCGAGCAGGAGGAAGTGGATATCAGGTATTACAAGGTCATCTACCAGGCCATAGATGATATAGAGAACGCAATGAAGGGCATGCTGGCTCCTGTTTTCGAGGAAAAGACCATCGGGCATGTGGAGGTGCGCCAGATATTCAAGGCGAGCCAGATCGGCAACATTGCCGGCTCCTATGTTACGGACGGTATTGTGGAGAGAGGCTGCCAGGTGCGTATATTCAGGGAAGGATCTCTTGTGCATGAGGGTAAGCTCCAGTCGCTTAAGCGTTTTAAGGATGACGTAAAGGAAGTTCGGGAAGGCTATGAATGCGGCCTTGTTATTGAAGATTTCAATGACGTAAGGGAGCTGGATACCGTCGAGTGCTACAAGATGGTAGAGGTAGAAAGGAAATAAGTGAAAAAGAATTCCACTAAAAATAACAGAATAAACGGAGAGGTCATGCGTGCCCTCTCCTCCATAATAAGGGAAGTAAAGGATCCCAGGGTGAGCCCTTTTGCCTCGGTAACAGAGGCGCTGGTGTCCCCGGACTTAAAGACCTGCAAGACGTATATAAGCGTTCTGGGAGGTGAAAAGGAGAAGGAGGATACCTTAAAGGGACTTAACTCGGCCAAAGGCTTTATAAGGCATGAGCTGGCTCGGATAGTAAACTTAAGGAATACCCCGGAGCTCACCTTTATTATGGACGGCTCCATAGAATATGGGGTTGGCATGTCAAAAAAGATAGATGATGTTATGAAGCATGATGATGAGGTGCGCTCCCTCCGGGGAGAAAACGGCGTCAGTGAGAGTCTGGCGCAGGGCACGGACAATGGAGAAGAAGATGTTTGATCTTGTACAGCTTATGGAGAGGGCGGATTCCATTGCACTCGCAGGTCATGTGAGACCTGACGGGGATTCGGTGGGTTCCACCCTCGCTCTCTATAATTACATAAAAAAGGTAAGCCCGGAAAAGGAGGTTACGCTGTTCCTTGAAAAGCCGGCGGAAATCTATTCATATCTGAAGGGCTATGATGAGGTTACGGTTCCCGAAGACAGTCTTCCTGATAAGGTCTATGACCTGTTTATTGCCATGGATCTCGGTGATCTGGACAGGCTTGGAAAGGCTGAGCGGTTCTATACCGCCGCCAGGGATACGGTGTGTATTGACCACCATATCAGCAATACCGGATTTGGAAATCATTCATACATAAAGAGTGAGGCCAGCTCTACTTCGGAGCTCATCTATGACCTTATTGACGAAAATATGATAGATGTGGAGATAGCAAAGTGCATCTACACCGGGATCATCCACGATACCGGGATACTGCAATACTCCAACACATCACGGCATACCCTGGAGATCGTTGGAAAGCTTATTGAATTCGGTTTTGATTTTACCGGGTTAATAAACAGGAGCTACTACGAAAAGACATACATGCAAAACCAGATACTGGGAAGGGCTCTTCTGGAGAGTATTCTTTTCATGGACGGAAAATGCATAGCCACTGTCATAGACCATAAGACCATGGATTTTTACGGTGCTGTCCCCAAGGATTTTGACGGTATTGCAAACCAGCTCTTTAAGACCAGGGGTACGGATGTTTCCATCTTTATGTACGAGAGCTCCGATGAGCAGAATCTCTTTAAGGTCTCCATGAGGGCTAGTGACAGGGTGGATGTGTCAAAGATCGCAAAGAAATTCGGAGGCGGCGGTCATAAAAAGGCCGCAGGCTTTTCCATGAGCGGCACCTATCACGATATATTGAATAATATATCGGAGGAGATAGAAAAGCAGTTATCGGAACAGGATTAAATTTGGACGGAATACTGATAATAAACAAGGAAAAAGGCTTTACAAGTAATGATGTGGTCCAGGTCTTAAGGGGGATTCTCCGGATGAAAAAGATCGGGCATACAGGTACGCTGGATCCCTCTGCCACGGGAGTGCTCCCGGTCTGTCTGGGAAAGGGGACTAAGCTCGTAAGCCTTCTTACCGATAAGGAAAAGGAATACCGGGCAAGGGCAAGGCTCGGGGTTTCCACCGATACAGAGGATATGACGGGAACCGTCCTTGAAGAAAAGGATATCCCGGAGGGAAAAGAACCTGATATTACAGCGGTCAGAAATGCCCTTCTTTCCTTTGCAGGGGGATATGACCAGATTCCTCCCATGTACAGCGCAAAGAAGGTGAACGGAAAGAAGCTTTACGAGCTTGCCAGGGAAGGACAGATAATTGAAAGAAAGCCCTGTCATGTGGAAATATTTGATATTGAGCTTATAAGCTATGAATTTCCATGGGTTGAGTTTTCCGTGCGCTGCGGAAAGGGCACCTATGTCCGCTCCCTTATAAGGGATTTTGGAAATAAGCTGGGAACGCTCTCGGCCATGGAGGAGCTTGTACGCACAAGGGTGTCGAATTTTACACTTGATGACGCACTGACCCTTCACGAGGTGGAGGAAAGGGTCTCTTCAGGAAATATCATGGAGGCTGTAAAAAGTCCTGATACTGTGTTTTCCGCTCTTCCCGAGCTTATGGCGGATAAGGACAATGAGAGGCTTATAAGAAACGGAAATACCTTTTCTGTTTCCGGAGGTCTTAAGGACGGTGATTACAGAGTGTATCTGTCTTCAGGTGAGTTTGCCGCAGTCTATTCACTGAATAAAGGAAAAGCAAGGATAAAAAGGATGTTTTTATGAAGGTATTCCACGGAACGGAAGAATTTAAGGCTTTTCTGGAGAATAACAGTGCTCCGGAAAAAGGTACCGCAGTGGCCATAGGCAAGTTTGACGGTATCCATCTGGGACACGCAAAGCTTATAGATACAATGATGGAGGAAGCACGGAAAAGGGATCTTAACACCCTGCTCTTTACATTTGACAAGCCCTTTAACTCATTTTTTACCGGAGAAAAACCGGAGGTTCTAACCACAAATAAGGAGCGGGAGGAAGCCGTAAGGGAGTGGGGGATAGATTATCTTCTGGAGTACCCCTTAAGAGATGACACTGTGTCCGTCACTCCGGAAGAATTTGTAAATGATATACTGATAGGGGACATCAACACGAAATTTATCGCTGCCGGCCCTGATATGAGCTACGGTAAAGGCGGGAAGGGCAATATCACATCCCTTAAGGAGGAGGCCCGGGGGCGTTACGAAGTGCTGGAAGTGGAAAAGGTGAGGCTCAATGGCGAAACGGTGAGTTCTTCCCTGGTAAGGGAAAAGCTTAAAAAGGGCGAAATGGAGACGGTTTCTGAGCTCCTTTCAAGAGCCTACAGCGTATCCGGAAGGGTGAGCCACGGACGAAAGCTGGGGGCGAAGATCCTCAATATGCCCACGGTTAATATCATTCCGGAAGAGGATAAGCTGCTGCCTCCCTTCGGGGTATATTTTTCCGAAACCGTGGTGGGAACCGAGAGGTATAAGAGCATCACAAATATAGGCAGAAAGCCCACTGTGCAGGATCAGGGGCATATAAACGCGGAAACCTTTCTCTATGATTTTAATGAAGATCTGTACGGGGAAAATATCCGTGTGGATCTGCTTCATTTTTTAAGAGCTGAAAAGAAATTTGACAGCATGGAGAGTTTGAAAAAAGCCATGCATGATGATATGCTTTCCGGGGAGGATTATTTTAAAGCGATTAAGGAGGTTTGATGGAAGCAGGTATTTTATTACCCATGATGGGGGGACTGGGGCTCTTCCTGTACGGAATGAAGGTCATGGGAGACAGTATAGAGCGGGCCGCAGGGGCCAAGCTCAGAAATATCCTTGAAACCCTTACAAGAACCAGAGTACAGGGAATGTTTGTGGGACTGATTTTTACTGCGGTGATCCAGTCCTCAAGCGCCTGCACTGTCATGATAGTGTCGTTTGTGAATTCCGGGCTTATGACTCTCTACCAGGCGGCGGGACCAATTCTCGGTGCCAACATCGGTACCACAGTCACATCCCAGCTGGTGTCCTTTAACCTGTCCAAGGCCGCGCCAGTATTTCTGCTTGGGGGAGCGCTTTTTACCATGTTCAGCAAAAATGCCATGGTCAAAAAGGTCGCAGAGATAGTCACAGGCTTCGGTGTCCTGTTTTTAGGGCTCTCCCAGATGTCCCAGGCCATGTCCTATCTGAAGGATGTACAGCTGGTGACGGATATTCTTATGAGTCTGCAGAATCCTGTTCTCGGGATTCTTGTGGGAGCGGTGCTCACAGCGCTTATACAGAGCTCCTCGGTAACGGTTTCCATCATGCTTTTGATGGCAAATCAGGACCTTATCGGTCTCAATATCTGCCTTTTCATTATCCTCGGATGTAATATTGGTGCCTGTATGCCGGCTCTTCTTGCAGGACTTGCCGGTACGAGAGACGCAAAGAGGACGGCGCTTATCCACCTCATCTTTAATATCGTTGGAACCATCATCGTGTTCTTTATCCTGCTGGCCGCTGAGAACTATATTTTAATGCTCCTTGCCATGGTTTCCGGCAACAATCCCGGAAGAATCATAGCTAACGCCCATACGGCCTTCAAGATCTTCCAGGTTATCATTTTACTGCCCTTTACAAATCAGATCGTGGATCTTACCTATTTCTTTGTTCCCAAGTCCGGGGACGCAAAGGAGAAGATCGGATACCGTGCCCAGTACGAGCTCCAGTATATCGGTTCAAATGTCATTTTCTCACCTGCCACAGCAGTGGTTGACGCCATTAAGGAGCTGGACCGCATGGCAAATCTCGCAAGCGAGAACTTAAACCGGGCCATGAACGCCCTTATCACCCTGGATGAGGAGGATATAGAAACGGTATATGAGGTGGAGAAGAACATCGATTTCTTAAACCACTCCATTACCAACTATCTTGTAAAAATTAACCAGATCAACCTGCCGGTGGATGACCTCCGTCAGATCGGTGCCCTTTTCCATGTGGTGAACGATATCGAGAGGATCGGGGATCACGCCGAGAATGTGGCGGATCTGGCAAAGGAGAGGCGGGAAAAGAATGCCTCCTTTACGATTACCGCCCAGAGGGAGATGGGTGAGCTTCTGGATATGGTAAATCTCATAGTGCATTACTCCATTGAGATGTTTTCCAAGGATGATGAAAAGCACATGAAGGATATCATCACTCTGGAGGACAGGATTGACCGTAAGGAACGTGAACTGCAGAATCTCCACGTGGCAAGGCTTGAGCGCAATGAATGTACCCCCGAGGCCGGGATGATCTATTCGGATATCATTTCCGGTCTGGAAAGAGTTGCGGATCATGCCACCAATATCGCCTTTGCCATAAGGGATTCGGAAAAGGAAAACATTACAGTGATGCAGGCTTCTGCAAAGGCCTGACAGCTTTTACCGTTTATGAGGGATACAGTTTTTAAAGTAAATACAACCGACGGAAGCCTTCCGCTTTTCGGACAGACTGCCGGCAGCCTGTACGAAAACCAATTTGCTCAATCTGCACGCCCCAGCTTTGCGGGTGAGACCGATGCGAATTTGGGTCACGCAGCCGGGAATATACGGATAAACAGAGATATGGCGCTGTGCCTTTCTGTTTTTATCTTCTTTTTTATTTTATTTCCCTTCAGGGCCGAGGCAAAGAATCTGAGCATTGTTTCCGCCGGAGTGGGAGCAGTGCTGGACGACATCGCAACTTATTTTACCACCTGGGATATTTCCGAGAATTATAAGGAGGTACTGAGTGCGGGAGAGGCAGCGGCTGAGTACAATACAGTATCTTCGGATGTCAGCGGCTCCGATGCCGATAATGACGGTGTCCTGGCGGGTTACACCAATCTTGGCATAGCAAATGTAAATGACCATTTGAACATCAGGGAGGCTCCGGATGAGAATGCCGAGCTGGTGGGTAAGATGACAAAGCATGCTGCCTGTGAGATCCTGGATGTTTCAGGGAACTGGGCCCATATCAAGTCTGGAAAGGTGGACGGATACTGTAATACCGAGTTCCTCTATACCGGCAGCAAGGCTTTTGAAATCGCGGAAAAAGAGATCACTCTTGTGGCCACAATAAAGACCACCACTCTTTTCGTAAGGGAGTCACCCTCCACGGAAGCTGCTGTTGTTACCATGGTTCCCATAGATGAGGATTATGTGGTAACAGAAGGGGATAAGGATTCCAACTGGCTGAAGATAGAGATTGACGAGGATGACGGCTGGATCAGCGCTGAGTACGTATCCCTGGCGGAGACGCTGGACAAGGCCCAGAGCTTAAAGGAGCTTAAATACGGCGAGGGTGTTTCCAACGTCAGGGTGGATCTTGTAAACTACGCAAAACAGTTTATAGGAAACCGCTATGTCTGGGGAGGAACCTCTCTTACCAAGGGAGCGGACTGCTCCGGCTATGTTCAGAGTATTTACAGAAAATACGGTGTTTACCTGCCCCGTACCAGTGCAGCCCAGTCCACCGTGGGAAAGAAGATCTCAGCTTCCGAGGCACAGCCTGGAGACCTGTTCTTCTACGCAAAGAAGGGACGTATCGGACACGTTGGCATCTATATTGGCGGCGGACAGATCGTAAACGCCCATTCCAGACGTACCGGAATACGTATAGACAATGCATATTACAGAAAACCTGCGGTTGTACGGCGGGTACTGGACTGAAATCTTAAGAAGGACACCGGAATCATGAGCATGGTTCGTTTTAGTGGCAGTTCCGACGGGACCAAAACCCTGCTGGAGCTGATGAGAGAGGAAGACCGTCATATCAATGCGGACTGCGGCGGTCGCGGCAGATGCGGAAAATGCAGGGTACGGTTTATTTCCGGTGCTCCGGAGCCCTTAAGTACAGAAAAGGAACTTTTACCGGCGGAAGCTCTTAAAGAGGGCTTCCGCCTTGCGTGTCAGACCAGGGTCAGGGGAAATTTTGCTGTTGAAACAGATGAAACTGATGAGGCGATGGAAGCGGTTTCAATAACAGACTCCCATGAAGATACCGGATCTGTCACTGTCTTAAATAACGACAGGCCGGAAATGCCCCGAAATCCTGTAGTGGCCGTAGATATCGGCACCACAACCCTGGCGGCGGCACTCATTGATCCTGAGGAGAAGAAAACCGTTTCCGTAGTCACCGGGGTAAATCATCAGCGGATTTATGGAGCGGATGTTATCTCCCGGATACAGGCAGCCAATGAGGGGAAGGGAGATGAGCTTAAACGCCTGATACGTAAGGATATAAAAAATCTGCTGTCCTCTCTTAAAGCGGATGAAGCTGTGCCGGTTATCATCTCCGCCAATACCACCATGCAGCACCTCTGGCAGGGACTGTCCTGTGAAACTCTTGGAGCTGCGCCCTATACTCCCGTGGATATTAGCTGCCGCAGCATAGAGGGCTGTACCCTGCTTCCGGGTATCAGCACCTATGTGGGAGCGGACATCGTAAGCGGCATTGTGGCTGTGGGAATGGATTTGTCAGAAAAGCCCTGTGTTCTTATTGACTTAGGCACTAACGGTGAAATGGCCGTTGGTAACAGGGACAGGATCATGGTGGCAAGCGCCGCAGCCGGTCCGGCCTTTGAGGGCGGCAATATTTCCTGCGGAACGGCAGGAATACCCGGTGCAATAAATTCCGTCACTATTGAAAAGGAAAACGTGAAATACACAACCATCGGAAATAAGGCCCCGTCAGGACTTTGCGGCAGCGGTGTGATCGGTACGGTCTATGAGCTCTTTAAGGAGGGTCTTATTGACGATACAGGTCTTTTAAATGAAGAAACAGGCGAAGAGGGCTTTAAGATCGCTGATAAAGTATTTTTCACACAGGGGGATGTAAGAGAGGTTCAGCTCGCCAAGGCTGCCATAAGAGCAGGCCTGGAAACTCTTTTACAATCTTACGGAATCGGTTACGACGGGGTGGAAGCCCTGTATTTAGCCGGAGGATTCGGCTTGAATACAGATCTTAAAAAGGCATGTGGTATCGGGCTTCTTCCGGGAGAGCTCCTTAACCGTACTTTTGCCGTGGGAAACACCTCCCTGAAGGGAGCTGCATTATTTGCCTGTGATGAAGGGATACGTGACCGTTTCATTAATGCTGCTTCCTCTTCAGAGGAGATAAGTCTTTCCGAAAGCGCTTTCTTTCAGGAGGAATACATGGAACGGATGTATTTTAAAAAGGTTGACAGAGCCTTTGAAAAAATGTTATAGTTGCAATCGTGCGTGACCCCATGCCGGGCTTTGGGTACTCCGAACCCTCGGCGCAGCAGGGGGCATAAATACAGTTTATGGCGTATCTGCCGGGAAAGGGCAGAGGCCGGAAGGAGAAAAAATGATCACAAAGGAAAAGAAAGCAGAACTTATCGAAAAGTATGGCAAACAGGCCGGCGACACCGGTTCACCGGAGGTTCAGGTTGCCATTCTCACAGAGAGGATCAGGGAGCTCACAGAGCACTTAAAGATCAATACCCACGACCATCATTCCAGGAGAGGACTTCTTAAGATGGTAGGTAAGAGGAGAGGACTTTTAAGTTACCTTAAGAAAAAGGATATTGAGCGTTACAGGGCTATAGTTGAGAAGCTCGGATTACGTAAGTAATGAACATAGATCCCCGCCGATTACCGGCGGGGGTTTATCATACAAATCGCAGGTGACTGTCCGCATAAGGGACAGGATAACAAACATAAGGAAAAATTCTTGCCTGCGTGCAGAAAGCTAAGAAGAAAAAGGAGAAAGAGATGGCTTACAAAACGTATTCAATGGAAATCGGCGGAAAGACTTTAAGCGTGGACATAGGCAGGGTCGGAGCCCAGGCCAACGGCTGCGCTTTCATGCACTACGGAGACACCACAGTGCTCTGTACCGCAACAGCTTCAAAGGCTCCCAGGGAGGGCATAGATTTCTTCCCTCTTTCAGTGGAGTATGAAGAGAAGTTCTATGCGGTAGGACGTATGCCCGGCGGATTTAATAAGAGGGAGGGCAAGGCTTCGGAGAACGCTGTTTTAACCAGCCGTGTCATCGACAGGCCCATGAGACCCCTGTTTCCCAAGGATTACAGAAATGACGTGACCCTCGATGCAATGGTAATGTCCGTGGACAAGGAATGTCGTCCCGAGATCACTGCTATGCTGGGATGCGCTCTGGCAACTACCATATCGGATATTCCCTTTGACGGTCCCTGCGCAATGACACAGATGGGACTTGTTGACGGGAGATTCATCATAAATCCTTCACAGAAGGACTGGGACACCGGAGATCTTCGTCTTACAGTAGCTTCTGTGGGCCAGAAGGTTATAATGATCGAGGCCGGCGCTAATGAGATAAGCGATGAGAAGATGCTGGAAGCTATCTATCTCTGCCACGATGAGAATTTAAAGATAATAGAGTTCTTTAAGAAGATCCAGTCAGAAGCAGGAAAGCCCAAGTCCGAGTATATATCCCAGGCTATTCCCGAAGAACTCTTTGAAAAGATTAAGGAGATCGCTCCTCCTGAAGAAATGGAGAAGGCCACCTTTAATGATGACAAGCAGGCCCGTGAGGCAGCTGTTTCCGCTCTTGAAGAGCGAATAGCGGAAGCCCTTAAGGACAATGAAGAGTGGGCACCACTGGTGGGCGAGGCTGTTTACCAGTATCAGAAGAAGACAGTCCGCAAAATGATCCTTAAGGAACACAAGCGTCCTGACGGCAGGGATATAAAGGAGATAAGACCTCTTGCAGCAGAAATAGACATTATTCCCAGGGTTCACGGCTCCGCCATGTTCACAAGGGGACAGACCCAGATCTGCGATATCGTGACCCTTGCACCTCTTTCAGAAAAGCAGAGGATTGACGGGCTTGACAGCAACATAACCGAAAAGAGATATATACACCAGTATAATTTCCCTTCATATTCAGTAGGTGAGACCAAGGTGAGCCGTGGTCCCGGACGCCGTGAGATAGGTCACGGAGCACTGGCTGAAAGAGCTATGCTGCCGGTTCTTCCGGATACGGAAAAGTTCCCTTATTCCATCCGTGCGGTATCAGAGACCTTTGAGAGCAACGGCTCCACCTCCCAGGCCAGCATCTGTGCATCCTGTATGGCGCTTATGGCTGCCGGCGTGCCCATCAGCAAGCAGGTTGCGGGAATTAGCTGCGGCCTGGTGACCAATCCCGATAATGATGATGATTACATCGTTCTTACAGATATACAGGGACTTGAGGACTTCTTCGGCGATATGGACTTCAAGGTTGCAGGAACCCATGACGGTATCACCGCTATCCAGATGGATATCAAGATCCACGGCCTTACACGTCCTATTGTGGAACAGGCTATCCGCCAGTGCCACGAGGCCAGGGAGTATATCATGAATGAGGTAATGACTCCCGCCATAGCTGCTCCCAGAGATCATGTGGGTAAATATGCACCCAAGATCATACTTACAAAGATCGATCCCGAGAAGATCGGTGATGTTGTTGGCCAGAGAGGCAAGACTATCAACGAGATCATCAAGCGCTGCGGCGTCCAGGTTGATATCGATGATGACGGTTCTGTTTCCATCTGTGGAGAGGACGAGGTTGGAATGCAGAAGGCCCTTAACTATGTAAATACCATAGTCAGCGAGTTTAAGGAGGGTGAGATCTACGAGGGAGATGTTATCTCCATCAAGGATTTTGGTGCGTTCATCGAGTTTGCACCCGGAAAAGAGGGTATGGTTCATATCAGCCGCATTGCCCGCCACCGCATCGCCCATGTGGAGGATGTACTGACCCTGGGTGATCATGTAAAGGTTAAGTGCCTCGGAAAAGACAAGATGGGAAGGATCAGCTTCTCTATTAAAGATGTATAATTGTTTTAACCTTTTACGGAGGTAAATCTGTATGGGGGGAGAAGTTACGGGAATGACAGATCTTCAGTTCAAAAGCTGGCTAAAACAGATTATCAGAGGAATTGAAGAAGCCAAAGAAGAAAAAGAAAAGGAAGCAACATATAAAAAACTTGATGCGCTCCTGAAAGATCTGAAGGAAGATCTGCAGGGATAAGTATCAATCATTACATGACCGGATTCCACGGGGAATCCGGTCATTTTCATTCTGAACCGTTACAATCCGGCGGTCTTTTAAGCTCCTTTTAAGCTGAATAGTAACAATTTTACAAATACCCGAAAAAATTATATAATATAAAGGCGTATGTCCCCGGAACCTGTTGTGTCTTTTTTGTGCATAAATTCATTATAAAAGATAAAGCTTAAGTTTTTGAAGGCGGAGGATGGAAATCTACAGATCAAACAGCACAGAAGAAACCTTTGAAATAGCTGGAAAGATGGGCGAAAAAGCAAAACCCGGAACAGTTATCTGTCTTGACGGCGACCTTGGGACGGGAAAGACCGTGTTTACAAAGGGCTTTGCAAAGGGACTTGGCATAGGGGAACATATCAGTTCGCCCACCTTCAACATTATGAAGAGCTACTCCGGAGGAAGGCTGCCTCTCTACCATTTTGATGTATACAGGATCGGCGACGTATCCGAAATGGATGAGATCGGATATGAGGACTGTTTTTACGGAGACGGGGTGAGCCTTATAGAGTGGGGCAGCATTATAGATGACATACTTCCGGAGGAGACGGTCCGGATAACCATAACAAAGGATCTTTCAAAGGGATTTGATTTCAGGGAGATAAGGGTGGAAAATGACTATACTGGCAATTGATTCATCTGCGCTTCCGGTGTCCAGTGCCATAGTCAGGGATCACCGGCTGACAGCAGAATTTACAATAAGCCTGAAGCTTACACATTCGGAAACCCTTATGCCCCTTATTCACGATATCCTGGAAAAAAGCGGCACGGAGCTTAAGGACATCGAAGCTCTTGCAGTTTCCGGAGGTCCCGGTTCCTTTACAGGCTTAAGGATCGGCTCTGCTACGGTAAAGGGTCTGGGAGAGGCTCTTAATATCCCCGTGATCCCGGTTCCCACGCTGAAGGCTCTTTCCTATAACGTTTTCTGCCCGGACACGCTCATTGTCCCGGTTATGGATGCCAGACGACAAAACACCTATACCGCCATATATGAGTATGAGGGAGAGAATCTTAAGACTTTAATGGAGCAGTGCATCATCCCGCTGTCCGGGCTCCTTGAAAAACTGAATACCATGGGGAAAAAGGTGATCTTTACCGGAGACGGGACAGTTTCTTTCAGGGATAAGATAGAGGAAACGCTTGAAGTACCCCATTATTTTGCCCCTCCCCATCTCTATATGCAAAAAGCCGGAGCGGTTGCGGTTCTTGCGGAGAAACTGTTTGAAGAGGGGAAATATACGGATGCTGCTTCCCACAGGCCTGATTACTTAAAGCTGTCCCAGGCGGAGCAGGAGCTTAAAAGCGCAAAATCCGAGGGAAGGCTTGCGGATCTTGCGGAGGGTACCTACATCAGTAAAAAGAAGAAAATATCCGACAGCCTCATCATCCGTCAGATGAAAAAGGAGGATGCCCGGGAGCTTGCCGAAACAGAGAAGAAAATATTCGGAAAAAGCGCCTGGTCCGAAAATGACTTTGTGGAGACTACGGCCCTGGAATACGCTTATTATCTTGTGGCCGAGGACAGTATATCAGGAAGGATCGCCGGGGTCTGCGGATACAGGGA
>CAMJPM010000061.1 GCA_946407725.1 uncultured Lachnospiraceae bacterium | reverse complement strand
TATCCTGACCTCATCACCGTGGAGGTACCTGGGAATGGCCTGGTCGATTTCGGGAATTATCAGAAGATCCTTTTTTTCAGCCCTTATATTGATCATGTTTACCAGGTCGCTGATTATCTGCGAAAGATCATAGTCAACAGGGATGATCTCAAGCTTCCCGGCTTCGATCTTTGAAAAATCAAGAATATCATTTACTATTCCCATAAGAGATTTGCCGGCTGTACGGATACTCTCTGAATAACCGAGGATATCTTCATCAGCGGACTCTCTTAAGATCATTTCATTCATTCCGAGGATTGCATTAATGGGAGTCCTGATCTCATGGGACATATTGGCGAGGAATGATGACTTGGCCTTGTTGGCGGCCTTTGCCCTTTCAGACTCGGCAATAAGCTGTTCTCTTCTGTCTGTCATTTTTTTTACAACAACTGCAAGGGATGTGGCTGCGATCATAAGATACAGGAAAAGCATGGCAAGGGTCATGGGTATATCCCTGTTAACTACACTTACATCCTGCAGAACGACAAAGATATAGTCATCTGTTTTCTGCATTGCACAGTAAACCTTTTTCCCGAAAGACCTTGCAGTATAATAAGAGGTACCATATCCTTCAAGCCCTTCTGCTGTTAATCCGGTATCAGATAGACTCCTTCCAATATATCCCGGCGATACGGCTCCGAGTATCTTTTCATTTTCCGAATCCGAAACAAGGATATTAACCCCTTCATAGACAGGAATATTTGATATGACCTCTGATATCTCATTACTCTTCATCTCTTCAATGAGTCTCTTTGGCTCTATTCCAACCTGAACTATCCTGGTTCCTTTATCATTCCAGCAGATAGCATACATCATGGGTTTACTCTCGGCGGTATTCGGAGTAACATCCTGACACATGGAAAGGGTTTTATCCGTTAGCATGGGCTTGAAATATCCCATCTGTTCCCCGGAGTCAAAGGAAAATCCGTAATAGGCCGGAACGGTACCGCTGTATATTGTCCCGTCAACAGTGAAGAGATGTATCTCATCTATGGACATGAGCTTTGCTATGCGGCTCAGTTCTTTCCTGTCATATTCGGTACCCGGGATGTTGTCGACGATATATGCCACCGCCTTTGCCTTGGAAATATAGCTTTCCTTCAACGACTCCGTAAAGCTCTGTTCTTTCTTTTCATTTCCCGCAATGACAGTTCTGATCTGATCGATAAGGAGATTTGACGCACTATAAGCCTGGGTCTGTTTACTGTTGCTTAAGATCATATAGACCAGGAAAAGCATAATAAGGATAACAAACCCGATAAGAATAAATAACTGCCACGTAAGAGTTTTTTTATTTTTGATAGTATTTTTCATATATATATTTTTTGATACTCGGGGACAGATTCATGGTTCCAAAAAATGATTTTCCCCCCCCGTCACCATGGCTCACTTCATTGTATATGATATCGAAGACAGAGGCAAGAGAGGGGGACGGTTCTTTTCAAAAGAACCGTCCCCCTCTCCTGACCTGACTGGTCTCCTTATATTTTCACTGCCAGCTGTTCTAAAGTCCGGCCTTTCTTAAATAACTTCCTGTATTTATCGGTGCATTTCTCATACTTCCTGAAAGTCTTCTCCGCCCTTTTCTTATCCGAATATACCTTCCAGCATCCGCAGCACTTTACTCCCGTATTGGGATCATTGATAAACCCCGATACATCAGATGGCGGATACCCCAGGAAAAGTCCTATCTCATGAGGGAAGGTTCCGTCATCCGTAAGATGTTTTATGAGCTGTACCACGCATATTTCCGGATTTTCACAGTTATATCCTTTCCCGGACAGGATCTTTATGGCTTTAGGATCCTTCAGATCCCTTTTCAGAAAATCCGGACGGTAAATATATATAAGCGCATATCTTCCGCATTTCCTGCAAAGCAATGCCCTCAGGCCTTTTTTTCGAAGGAGATGGTTTAACCTTCTCACTTCTCCATGGACATTTTCTCCGGGAGAAGGATATATGGTAAAAAGACTTCCCGTTTTTAATCCTGCCAGTGTTGGTGCACAATAATTTATAAGATATTCATCCGCCATAATAATAATCCTATATTCGTATCTATTCAGAACCCTCCGGCTTCTGAATAGATACGCGCATTCGGCTCATTAGAGTCGTGCAACGCACGAGGAGCCGAATGCCAAAATGCCAAGGTTTTCAGACGTCACTTGCGGTTCCGCAAGTGACTGCTCTGAACAGTTACCTATATTCTACATGATCTAAGAACTACATAGTTAGCGTGCGCTAACCATAAATGTGTTGTAAAGCGATGCAAAAAGCATCGCCAGTTAATTATATCTAACTATATGTTAATATATTTAATATGTCAATGTTTTTTAATAAAGGCGTCAAACTGTACAGTCCCGATGCAATGGTGGATGTATTATGCAACAGTGCAGATGACGCAGGACTGATAACGCCGCTCATACCCATCAGGATAAGCATTCCGTTAAAACCGATGATAAACCTGTAATTTGAACTGATCCTGTCCATCATGGCATCTGAGATCTCTTTCAATGTCACCAGTTCATACAGTTCATCTGCAGATATGGTGATATCAGCTATCTCTCTTGCTATAGCTGCTCCGTCGCTTATGGCTATTCCTGCATCAGCCTCTGACAAAGCAGGGGTATCATTGATCCCGTCCCCCACCATGATCACTTTTCTCCCTGCCTCATGTTCCCTCTTTATAAATTCAGCCTTATCTCCGGGAAGCACCTCTGCATGAAACTCATCGATATTAAGCTCAGATGCTATGCGTTCTGCAGTATTCTTGTTGTCCCCGGTCATCATACAGATCTTTTTGATACCCAGTCCGTGAAGAAGGTCGATCACCTCTGCTGCCTCTTTTCTTAAAGGATCCGATATGCATATTACGGCTTTTAAGATCTTATTAATGGCAAGATAGAGATGAGAACAGCTGTTATCCAGAGCTTCAAGAGCTGCCTTGTCCTCTGAAGAAATACGGCATTCTTCATCTTCGAATACGAAATGATAGCTTCCGATTATCGCTTTTTCTCCGTCTATTTCACTTGCTATACCATGAGCCACTACATATTCGATCCGGGTATGCATTTCATCGTGAAGAAGGCCTCTTGTTTCAGCTTCTTTAACTACGGCATTTGCCATGGAATGAGGATAATGCTCCTCAAGGCAGGCCGCTATACGGAGCATTTCATTTTCATCTGTTCCGTTAAAAGTAACGATCTTTTCAACCTTCGGCTGGGCCTTTGTCAGGGTTCCGGTCTTATCAAACACAATCGTATCGGCTTTTGACACAGCCTCCAGGAATTTTCCGCCCTTCACACTTATACTGTGAGTTCCGGCCTCCTTAATTGCAGATAATACCGTAAGGGGCATGGACAGTTTCAGTGCACACAAAAAATCAACCATCAGGAAGGATATGGCTCTGGAAACATTTCGTGTAAAAAGATATGTGAGGCCTGTTCCTAAAAGTGCGTATGGAACAAGAGAATCCGCCAGACGAAATGCTTTTTGTTCCGTTTCGGATTTTAGTTTCTCAGATTCCTCTATCATCCTTACTATCTGATCGTACTTACCTTTTCCGGCTGTGCTCTTAACCTCTATTACACATTCTCCCTCTTCCACAACAGTTCCGGCATACACATATCCTCCGGGCTGTTTAACAACGGGAACGGATTCACCTGTCATGGATGACTGGTTTACGGATATTTCACCGGATACAACCTTTCCGTCCAGGGGAATGATATTGGAAGTATGTACAACTATCATATCCCCTGCGCAGACGGATTTCACATCCGTGAGTACCTCACCCTCAGATGTTTTCAGCCATACTCTGTATACGTTAAGTGAAAGGGCACCTGCCAGATCATTTACCGATCTCTTATGTGTCCACTCTTCGAGAGTCTCTCCTGTATCTAAAAGAAATATAACAGTGCTTGCGGTATTATAGTCGCCTCTTAACAGAGATACCCCTATGGCAAGGGCGTCCAGCACACTAACCTCCACCCTGCCCTTAAGGATACTTTTCATACCTTTCAGGATAAACCTGATGCTTTTTATAACCGTCCACCAAAAACGTATCCTGTCAGGCAGGAATACCACCTGCATTGCCCTTGAAAGGCATGCCAGGAGAAGCCTTTCCCTGTATTTTCTGTTTAACATCCTGCCGCTGTTTTCCGGCACGAGGCTCAAAGCATGAGGATCATCGAAGCTAAATTCCTCAACCGAGCGTAACAGTTCTTCTCTGTATGCGGCTTTATCCGTCACTTTAATAAATACCATACCGGTACGGTCGTTTACCGAAACGCTGTTTACATATACTTTGTCCCTGAGGTAATACTCCAGTGTATCCGCCTCTGCCTCCGTGATCCTTAACAGAGCTATATGCAGCCTTATGGAATGCATGGATTCATGCTCTATGGTATATCTCATTTTAGATACCCCCCGGCAGCCTGTCTGAAAACCAATTTTTCCTTGGGCAAAGCGTTTTCGGACAGTCTGCCAAATGATTTTTAAGGTTACTGTTAATTAAGCTTCAGCCGGCTCTTCTTCTGTCTTTGCATTCATTTTCTCTTCATACTGCTTTACCAGTTCTCTTGCAGCGTCAAGCTTTCTCTGATTCTCTTTTGCATATCTCTTTTCATTGATATCGTTAGCATCTTCATAGATATCCTGGCAGTTGTCTTTGAGTGTTTCTGCGGTATTCATCACTGCATCTTTTCCCCTTAATACCGCAGCCGTGCAATGGGTATAGACTTTCTTTGCATCCCTGCTTTTTAATACTGCTATCCCGGCTGTCCCGAAAAGCACTCCTCCCGCAAAACACGCTATCCTCTTCCATCCGAAATCACATAAAAACATTTTTTCTCCTCCTTATTTGAAGTTAGATATTGCTAACCTGCTGATAAAAAAAATTGCGCTTTCCTCTGCGCAAATATATTATACTTAACCAATACCAATAATAGATAGTATAATTAGCATACACTAATCTGTCAAGGATTTCACCGCCATAGTTTTTGAAGGTTTTATTGACTCACCAGTTTATTTCCATGGCATCTTTGGGATGTTCTATTCTTTCATCGGACTTTATCCTTGCGTTTTTTACCTTTATTACCCTGTCAGCAATTCCGGCGCAGGAGCTGTTATGTGTAACCATTACCACGGTTCTTCCTTCTTTATAAAAAGCATCCTCTGCCGCAGTGAATCCTGCCACCTCAGAGTCCATTCCCACGAACACAAAGAGTCCCAGAAATGACATTATGAAGATCGAGAAAAACTGAACCTTATTCCTTAAAAGGTTCCTTAACATATTTCTGAACAGCAATGTTTCTCCTTTTTTCGGAAGTCATGGGATACTGTTCTGTAAATAACAACGCTCAACCTATACTCCAGGCTGCGCTTGCGTTCTGAAGCATGGCCATTCTGCGGAATATCCCGTTCTCGTTCTTAAAAAGATCCTCCGGTTTTCCTTCCTCCGCCACATGCCCGTCTTCGAGGACCACGATCTTGTCTGCCGCTTCAACAGTGCGCATGCGGTGTGCGATAACAAGTACTGTTTTTCCCATTAGAAGACGGGAAAGTGCTTCCTGAACCTTTGTCTCATTTTCCACATCAAGAGAAGCGGTGGCTTCATCCAGAAGAACAATAGGCGCATTCTTTAACAGTGCTCTCGCAATGGAAATACGCTGTCTTTCACCTCCGGAAAGCTTCGCTCCGTTTTCGCCGATAGCCGTATCGTATCCCTTTGGCAGCTTACGCACGAATTCCTCACAGTTTGCTGCCCTGGCCGCACTTATCACTTCTTCATCGGTAGCATCACGCTTTCCCAGACGGATATTCTCCATGACGGTATCGTCGAAAAGCACCACATCCTGGAATACCATGGAGATAAGATCTCCCGCCACAAGCCAGATACAGATGTAGGGTCCCATTCCGAGGATCATGGCTATTCCCGAAAGGGCAAGTCCCAAAAAAGTCAATCTCTTGTAACTGCCTGCATAATCAAGAAGCACGCTGAGATCACTTCTCTTTTTTTCTTTCATAAGAACTCCTCTTTTTGTAGTTAGCTATTGCTAACCTTGTAGCAAAAAAATTAGCGCTTTTCTCTGCGCAAATAAATTACATCTAAATCACTACCTACAAAAAGAAGTATAATTAGCATATGCTAATTTGTCAAGAGGTGATAGCCTTTACTGCTTCTGCCAGCTTTTCCGCCAGTATCAGATGCCCTTCTACTGTAAGATGAAGCGAATCATACTCTGAGGGATAGATATACTCTGCGGCATCAAAAAATATACAGCCCTTTTCTTCAGCCACAGCCCTGAAATTCTCCGGGAACTTCTTTGATTCTTCAACAGCGTTCTCATAAAAAGCCCCGTAAAACGGTGAATGCCGTATATCCCTTCCTATCTCCGGCGGAGACACAAGAATTATCTCCGGGATAAAGCCCTGCTTCTCCTCCGTAAACTCACTTATCACATCTATAAGCTTTCCGGCACTCTCTGCTATTTCCTTTGCAGTCAGATGGAAGGTATCCTTAAGGTCATTGCTTCCAAGCATCATTATCACAATATCTACGGGCTTATGTGAATTAAGGCATGGCCTCAGATAATCCAGACCATTCTTCCAGCCGTCAATGGGATCGTCATATATCGTTGTCCGGCCGTTGCAGCCTTCCTCAATTACAGCATACTCATCTCCAAGGAGCATCTGAAGCCTGCCGGGATATCTGACATCTCTCGGATATCTCATCCCGGTCTCCGGCACGTAACCGAATGTATTGGAATCTCCGTAACAAAGAACTGTTTTCATTTTGTCACCACGCTTTTGCAAGAATCCTCAATCCTGCAATGGTGCTGCTTTGTCTTGTCATCTTTGTCGTATGTTATTGCGACCAAAAGCGGTTTTGAACCAAGTCCCTCTATGGTCGAAGCATAATTCCGGGAGCGGATCTGCTCTATGGCTTCCTCCGGAGTGCCGCCCGCCTTTAATTCTATGATCAGTGCCGGAGACGGATCGTATTTCTTAGGAACAAACGCCATATCCACATAGCCGGTTCCGGAAGGCAGCTCCTCTATCTTCACATAATGATCCCGGTAGGTAAAAAATGCCAGCTTCACCACCGCTCTTAACGCCTGCTCGTCATTGTACCAGATCGGGGTGCTTTCCTTCATATGTACCTTCTGGATATTTGCCGCCACAGCATCGGTATCGCCAGCGATCATATCCAAAAGAAGCTGCTCACTTTCCTTTACTCTTTCCATGGTCTCCTTATGGGAAACTTTATGGATCATATCACCGAATTCCGTCTGGATCTCATAATTCGGAATGCGGATAGTCTGCTTTTCCCTGTCATATGTAAAATATCCAAAATGAATGAGAAGGGTCAGCACGTCATCTGCCGATTCAAATGACACGAGGTCATTTTTAAACCGCTGTGTCTTTACCGGCACATCCAGGCCGGCGGTCAGTTTTTCAACCGCATCACCAAGAGCGTCAAAGTCCATATTTATATAGTCAAGCGCGCTGTATACGGCAGTACTCTGCTCCCAGTATGATTTGAATTTTCCCCTGTAGGAGGCTTTGATCACGGAATTGGGATTATATACAGAGATGGGTTCGTCATCCTCCAAATAAAGGGTATATCCATTATACCAGTTCCTCATTTTCTCAAAGGACACATCCTTTATATTGCAAATAGTATGTACCTCCTCCTCCAAAAAGCCAACATATCGGGCAAAATCTTCCGGATCGAGAATAGAGTACTCGTTGAACTCAGAGATCGCGGAATGCGATCCATCCTTTTTTACCGGAAGGATTCCTGTCATATAGACACCGGCAAAAACTTTTTTAGTTATCTCGCTCTTAAATAAGGATCTTAGAAACTCCAGATATTCCTTTTGTATCTTAGGTGTGCTGTCGCTATCCCTGACCGGTATATCCCATTCGTCTATAATAGCAACAAGCTTGCGTCCGGTCGCATCAACAACAGAGGACAGCGCCTCTCTTAAATCCGTACTCTTTTTAATATCCGGAAAACTTCTTTCTATATCTATCATAACCCTTTCGGTTATGTATTCCGGCAACTCCCCAAGTGAGGCGGAGGGTCCTATAAATCCCGCTATATCAAGATACAGTACATGATATTTGTTCAGATGCTTCTCATAGCTTTCATCCTTCGAGATCTCCAGAGCGTCAAAAAGCGCATGGGAATCACAGCTGCAGTCATAGTAGGCTTCAAGCATATTTGCCGCATAGGATTTTCCAAATCTTCTCGGACGGCTGACAAGAGACAATCTCTTTCCGGTCTCAAGAGTACCATTTATCACCGATATCAATCCACTCTTATCAACATAATAGTCATTTAAGATCTGTCTGAAATTTTCATTTCCAGGATTAATATAAAAGCCCATATCCCATCCTCCTTCTCATACCCCGAGAGCCACGGTTCCTATTGACTTCTCTGCTTTATCTTCAGGCTTTTCAGGTATGCTTTCTGCTCCGGGGTTATCCGATAGCTTTCCACCGCCTTCTGAATGGCTTTATTATGGGTCCACACGTCGAGACGATGTTCTTCTATGTATGGTAATATCTCGTCATACTGCTTGGCCAGGGCTGTGGCAAAATACCAGGCGGTCATCATATTGATATAGTATTCATCCGATCTGATTTCCGCCACCATGTCAGGATATGCAGGATCAAAGTCCCTGTCCAGGAAATGCTCCATCAGAGCCCCTGTCCCGAACCTGACCGTATAGGTCCTGTCCGACCCGACCCATTTTTTTATCTCTTCTATGAGTTCCCCCTTATGCTTCTTAAAAACCTTCGGGGACATCTGGTCGCAGGTTGCCCAGTTGTCCACATAAGGGAGGAACCGGTTCACTTCCTCCACACATTTCCCATAGTCCTTTATCTCAGAAATGATAAAGGCATGCAGCTGGTTTTCATCAAAGTACTTATGGGGAAGGTCGTTTAGAAACAACCGGCTCTCCTCCGTTTTTGCAAGCTGCTTTGCAAATTTTCGCATCTCAGGCGTCCTTACTCCGATGAACACATCCTTAGACAGATTCGGTATTATCTTTGCCTGCATATCCCGGTATTTCAAATCCTGTTTTGAAAACAGTTCATTCCTTATCTCTTCTATTGTCATGTCATTCCTGCAATCTTAATCCTTGCTTTGGTTTTCCTGGGCTGCTGATGCGCTCAGCGCTCCGATGGCAGCTGCGTGCAACGCAGCTAAACGCCATTCAAAATGTGCCACAGGCACATTTTGCAAAGCGCAGCCGAAAAATACCTGCCGGACATCCTTCCACCTGCGGTTTCGCAAGTGACTGTACTAAATAGTTACAATCCTTCATGTTTAAAGTAAGTTGGAAGTCAAAAAGAACCGTCCCCGCTGACTTCCTGACTTCAAAAGCTGTATTTTTCCGCTTCTTTTGTAAATGAGCTGAATGTGGCGGATGCGTTCTTAAAATAGAACACCTCTGTGTTCCCGTCATCTGCAGAATACATTCCCTGCAGTGAGGGATAGGCATCAAGCATTGCCTGCTTTGCTTCAATGCGGTCATCCTCTATTAGTTCTCCGGAAACTCTCAGCCATTCTCCGTTCTTAAAGGCGCATATCTCCACCTTGGGATTTTTGTGGATCTGCTTTGAAACATCCTTTATCTTTCCGGTCTGTATATACATCTTTCCTTCAAAAACATTCACTGTGCCAAAGGGTCTTACCCTGGGCTGGTCTCCATCTGTTGTCGCAAGATAATAGGTCTCTGCTTCCTTCAAAAACTTAACTACTCTTTCCATTTTTATCCTCCTTTTTAAATTTGAGAACCACGCCATTTAAGGTTGGCTTCATCATATTTTACAGGGAACTAACTCATGGTAGCCCGGTTTTTACATAAGCTCATTATACCCTATTATTTTTTTCATTTGTATAGATCATTGAATTTCATCGGAAATTCAATGATCGTACCTGGCACGTGTCTTGCTTTTTAAGACACGTGTCCCGCAGAATGCGGGATTTCCGAATTTTATTGAAAACATAGGTGGCATACCCCATTTTTTGATCCCTCATCTTCGTATTAGTCATCATGAAACAAAATTGTTCATGGTTATTGAACAGAAAAAGAACTATAATAGCCTGAAAACAGGCGGAAAGAGGCTTATATGAAGAAAAAGATCAATATGAAGCTGCTGGCGGCGGTTATAAGCGCATCCATGATCACGGGAGCCCTGCCCTGTACCGCTGCAGGAGCTGAAACAACGGAAAACACTGTGGTTTCAGTGACCACATCAGCTTCAGCTTCAGCGGAGATATTGACAAACTCCGGAGCTGAAACCATCACCTTTTCAGAAACAGGTATTACAGCCAGTGGAAGCGGCATAAGCATATCGGAGGAAAACGGCTGCAGGATAGCGGAGATAAGCGCAAACGGTATCTATACCCTTTCCGGCGAAGGATCTCTGTCCGGCATATCTGTGAAAAAGGGACTTACCGTAACCCTTGAATTTGAGGATCTTTCAATAGACAATTCAGAAAATGAGGATCTGAAATTTATTGATGCAGGCAAAGGATCCGAAGTGAATATGGTATTGAACGGGAACCTGACTGTAAAGGGCGGAAAAAACGCTGTTAAAGGCGGCGAAAACACCATTATTAGTATCGACGGCGACGGAAGCTTTGTTTCCGAAGGTGCGAAAGACGACGGAATAAAGGTTAAAAACGGAACAGTCAATATTTGCGGCGGTACCGTCAGTATAACAGAATGTGAAGGAGACGGGATACAGGCTGAAAATGTTGAGATCTCCGGAGGAACACTTAATATCGACACCTGGTATCAGGAGGCTGCAACTTCATATTATTCTTCTGACAGGTATTCGGAGGGAAGCGATACGTCCCTGAATTATCTCTGGGAATCGGGAGATACCGTTAAATATGAACGTGTCAATGTTGACACGGGAAGCCATAAGGGAATAAAGGCCGGCACTAAAGCAAAGACCATATCTTTTGCTGACGGAACAGATGATATTATTCAGGAAGCCTCCGGATCTCTTAAGATCAGCGGCGGTGATGTAAACGTTGACACAACAAAAAGCGGTCTGAAGGCAAACAGCCTGTCTTCCTCAGGCTACAGCGCCGCAAACTCCGGGACATACCTTATCGGTTCACCAGATGACGGCATTGCCTGTAATAACGATATGGAGATCACGGGCGGCAATATCCTGATCTCATCAGCAGATGACGGTATTTCCTCTGCCGGAGAACTGACCATCACCGGAAACACTGAAATCACGATAGAAACAGCTTATGAAGGAATCGAAGCTAAGAAGGTCACTACAGGCAAAAGCGACGGTTCCGATAATCCGGTGATCACAATAAACAGTACGGACGACGGGATAAATACCTCAGGAAAGACACTTACCTATACCTATGATTCATATTCCGGATATGAGACGGATGATGAGATAAACTATACGAAAAAATCCATATCATCTGCCACCGGTAATAATATAACCGTCAACAGCGGTACCATAACCATAAATATTGACAGTGAAGGAACAAAGACAGCCTCTCTTCCTGACGGATCACTGAACAAAACGAAATCCGTTACCTTCAGATCCTCCGGAGATGGCATAGACTGTAACGGGAGCCTGACCCAGAACGGTGGGGAGCTGTATATTTACGGACAGACATCCGGTGACAATTCGCCTGTTGACACAAATTCCGGCTACACCTTTAACTCCGGCTCAAAGATCCTGGCTGCCGGCGCTGATGGAATGAATGAATGTTCTCCCGAAGGCGGAACCGGTTCCTACATCACCTACGGAAGCAGAAACAGCTCAGCAATGCCGGGCAATGACTTTAACAACGGCGGTAATCCTCCTGAAATGCCCGGCAACGACAGTATAAGCGGTAATGCACCGGGAATGCCCGGCAACGGGAATAATAACGGCAGTAATCCTCCCGAAATGCCCGGGAACGACAACAACAATGGCGGCAATCCTCCCGAAATGCCAGGTAACGACAACAACAATGGCGGTAATCCTCCGGAAATGCCAGGGAACGACAACAACAATGGCGGTAATCCTCCGGAAATGCCAGGGAACGGCAACAGCAGCGGCGGCAACCCTCCCGAAATGCCCGGTAACGGCAGTATAAGCGGTAATTTCCAGGAAATGCCCGGTAATGATAACAATAACGGCGGTAATTTCCAGGAAATGCCCGGTAACGGCGATAATGCAGGCAGTTTCAGCGCAGGACAGTACTGGGCAGTACTTGACAGCGACAACACTGTTGTGGACTACGGAAAGCTGAAGTATTCAGGATCCTTTATATTATATGGATCTGACCTTATTTCTGACGGAGCCTATACACTTACCGTAACAGATTCAGAGCCTGAAAACGGGGACTATATCGAAGTATCTGCAACAAATAACGGATATGATAACTTCCCGACAGGAAATAATAGTACAATATCCGGAAACTACCCTCCGGCAGAAAACAATAATACAATATCCGGAAACTATCCTCCGGCAGGACCCTGGGACAATGTATCAGGAAACAACCCTCCGGCGGGACCCTGGAACAATGTATCAGGAAACGAACCGCCTGTTATTCCCGGCACTCTTCCGGCAAACAATAATGCAGCAGGCAGTACAGTCAGCAAAAACATCATAACCGGAAGCTTTACCATAGGGGATTATTCCTATGAATACAGTTACAGTGATTCTGTTTCCTATAACGGTAAAAAGCAGAGCCCCGATGAATTTACCATAAACGGAAAGAGCGAGGGCAATACCTTAAGCGGAAATGTGATCTTCAGAACCGTAAAATATAAGAATAACAAGGCCGTCGGAGAAGCAAAGGCCATCCCGTTATTTAAGGCAGCAAAAGGTGCAGATACCTCCGTCAGAAAAGCGGTTAGGGAAATAAACAGATATTTTAAGAAAAATCCCCTGTTATTTAATATTACAAAGGGAACTCTGGATGAAAGCATGATAAGCGGAAGCGCGGTTTATAATTCAAAAAGCGGAAAATGGAAGTTTGATTTAAGGCAGCAAAACCAGGATGGTTCACTGACAAAGCTAAAATACAAAACTAACGGCAAGGGAGATTTTACTCCCGAGACTTCAACCTTTGACAGTTCAGGAAACATGGTAACCATAAAGGGCATAAATAACTATACCGGAGAAGCATCCATCCCGGTCACAGTGAAATAAATACAGAAACGTGCAACGCATGGCGCATCACCAATCGGGCAGGGGAAAAACACCCCTGCCCGATTACAGTCTGGCGGCTTATGGCGTAAAGAAAAGGCAGCCGCTATTTGATGCGGCTGCCTTTCTAATCTGAAGATAATTTAATGGGGTTTCCCTCCTTTATCTCCTCCCTTTCCTCCGTGGCCTTCACCTTTACCTCTGTCGCTTCTGCCTCCGGGTTCACCTCTTTCATCTCCGGAATGATCGCCGGATCCGCGGTTTTCATCATCTCCATGGTTTTCATCACCTCCGCGGTTTTCATCTCCCACGTGGTTTTCACCGCCTCCGGTATTTTCTCCGCCTCCCGTATTTTCTCCGCTTCCGTTTACATTTCCCGGATCCAATGCTTCAGGACTTCCTGCAGAAGAACCCGGGTCAAAAACTCCCATATCAGAGGTGTTACCCGCCCCGTTATCCGGAGCAGGACCGGGTTGCTCATTCACTGCATTATCCGGTACAGATCCGGAGGGCTCATTCACCGCATTATCCGGTACAGATCCGGAAGGCTCATTCACCGCATTATCCGGTACAGAACCGGATTGCTCATTCACTGCATTATCCGGTACAGAACCGGAAGGCTCATTCACTGCATTATCCGGTACAGATCCGGAGGGCTTATCCGATGTATTATCCGGTGCAGACCTTTGGTGCTTATCCACCTCATAATCCGGAGCAGATCCCGGTTGCTCATTCACTGCATTATCCGGAACAGGACCGGAGGGCTTATCCGATGCATTATCCGGAACAGACTCAATGGGCTTATCAACTTCATTATCCGGAGCAGGGCCGGGTTGCTCATTCACTATATTATCCTGAGCAGAATCATTTGTTTTGTCTGCCGGTTCATCTTTCTTATGATTACCCTGTTTATTATCCCGGGCATTATTTAGAATATCATCTGTTATATTTTCTGTTTTACCCTGCGGATCCTCTGTCTGTGAATCCTCTGTCCGAATATCCTCTTTATGTATATCCTCCGGTATAATGTCATTATTTTCGACTGGTGTACTGTCCTTTATTTCAACAGGCATTTCGCTCTCCGCCGCTTCGGGTTTACTTTCCGGATCGCTGCCCTGCCCATGCTCCGGAAGCCTTCTCTCCAGCATTACCTGTCCCGGGGTCATCCCCTTATCATGAGCTTCCTTACCGAGCTCGGGGGTCATTTTTTCTACCTCCAGTGAAACTGACCTGTCCTTATGCGCTTTATTCCATTGATCTGCCGAAGAACGAAGCTCATCCATCATCCTGCTTCTGTCCCTGTCCGGCAAGATCCCTGTTACCGTTGAAGCTGCAGGAATATTCTCTCCGTTTATAAAATCACGTTCCTCCATGCCGTCAAAAACGATATGTACTGCATCCGGCAGCTTCTTTCCCATCAGTTCCCCGGAAATATCATAAAGCAGCTCTTTTCCGTCCTCATTGGCATAATCAGCCTGGACCACTCTGTCAAAAAGGTTAATACCAAGAGAAAGAGACGGGTTGACATCAATGGTTACAGTTGAAGCAGGCAGGGCGTATGCTGTAACTGCTCCAGCGATTATCAGTACGGAAGCCGCAGCCGCCACAGAAGAAGCATGCCTGTATATTAAATGGGCTTTTTTCTTTCCCCTATGCACCTTAAAAGGAGCTTCCGTAACACATGGTATGTCCAGGATCTGTCCCCGTTCATATCCCTTATTATCAATGTAGTTCAGCGTTCCGCCCTTAAAGGCCACCGCTGCTTTATTATCCTTTACTGACAACACTACTGCCTGCATGATTTGTACCTTGCCGCAGGCAAGCGTGCCATCGGTGACGTGCCTGCTGCGTCACCGATGAAAGTTTGAAAGTATTACTTTCAAACTTTACCCTTCAATTTACCCTTCCATCATAAATCCTTCGATATGCTTGTAATCACCGGCTTTGATAAGCACTGATGCAAGAATGAATTTTCTGTACCTGTCTATCAGTTTCCGGCTTGCCTTGTATCTTTTCAGAAGCTCCGAAACCGGGAGTTTTCCTGTTGCTTTCAGAATATCCATAAGAGGGGGCGGAAGAAAAAAGGCTTTTATGAGTTCAGCACATTCCCTTCTGGTTTTTCCGGATTTCGGAGACACTGAGGGAAGGTCAAAAAGATCGATATCATATTCTGAAAGCTCCAGCTCCAGGGCATCCAGCTCATCCTTTAAGGAGTTGTCGATATATACAGCTGTCTTCCGGTTTAATTCGCTCTTTATGGATATTTCCGCATCAGAATCATCATCCCCGTACTCTCCTCCGAAGGACACCGGATCAACCGGAAGTTCCCCTGAGTACCTTGATTTTTTCCTGTATTCATCAAACACCCTGCTCTTTATAACCATTGAAGCATAGTTCCAGAAACTGCCCTTTTTTCCGTCATAGGAATCCAGAGCTTCCGAAACAGCCATAAGAGCAACGGAAAATTCATCATCACTGTCGGTGATGGTGTGTTTTAATATTCTTGCGGTAAGATACAGTATATGATCTCTCTCTTCCGTAAGAAAAATGTTTTTCTTTTCTTTATCCGAAGCCGCCTCTGCAGCTCTCAGATTTTCTTCTTCCCTGTTGTTAAACATTGTTTTTTATGGATGGTGTATATATATTTATACGTAAACTATCGGGAAAATTTCGGGAAGTCATTGGGGACGGTTCTTAGTGACTTATTTTCCTCGAAAATAAGTCACTAAGAACCGTCCCCAATGACTTGTCCCCAATGACTTTCCTGTCTTCACTTTCCTCATCCTTCGTCATACAGCAGATATTGTTTTCTCTGCTTCTTAAAGGCTTCTATATCCTCCTTCCAGGAGGCTTTGATCTCCTCACTGCTCTTCCCTTCCATGATCTGTTTTCTGAGCTCATCAGATCCGCTCAGGAGATCCAGCCAGTACCTTCCCTTCTGATCCGGGGTTCCGAAAAAGTCCGAATCCGGCGAGGATTCCATATAGGCATTGTAAGCGTCGATCAGATACTGCGGGTTCACGCCTTCCTTCCAGATATCTTCAAGAGGAATGTCCCGGAGATCCCTGCCCCTGCAGAGCTGTCCCTCAAAGGGAGGAGCCGCTGCGCCCTCCATGCTGCGGGGAGTGAATGTAAAATCAAAGCCCGGAGCGTTTTTTATCACAGGGCTGCCAAACGCCTCAAAGGGGTAGTTCGTGCCCCTTCCCACTGAAAAGGCCGTATTCTCAAAAAAGCAGGTGGAAGCATAGAGATATACCGCCCTCATATCCTTGATATTGGGGGAAGGATTCCTGATAAGCGCTGTTTTGGTATCATGTGTATAGTTTTTGCACGGAATGACCGTAAGCTTCAGCTTATTCTTTCCGGCTTCAAGCCAGCCCTCGCCGTTTATCATCTGTGCGAGCTCACCCCATGTCATCCCGTATACCACGGGTATCGGGAGCTTTCCTACTCCGGACTCATAGCCCTCCTTAAGGATCGGGCCGTCCACATAGAAGCCGTTGGGATTGGGCCGGTCAAGGATCACAATCTCCTTGTCGTGCCGGGCGCAGGCATCCATCAGATAATAAAGGGATATATAGTAGGTATAGTAGCGAAGCCCCACATCCTGCATATCCACCACCAGAGTATCAAACCGTTCCATATCGGTTTCAGAAGGGTAACGGCTGTTACCACTGTACAGTGAAAGAATGGGAACCCCTGTCTTTTCATCTACTGAGCTGTCCACGCTCTCTCCCGCACCTGCCGTGCCCCTGAAGCCATGCTCGGGACTGAATATGGCGGTGACATCCGCTCCTCTTTCTATCAGGGCATCTAAAATATGCTGACCGTAGACGATATCCTTCCCGTCACCTTCTTTTCCGAAGGGAATGAGGCTTAAATCCTTTGTCCAGCCCTGACCTCCCGCGCTCTCAGTCTCATCCCCCACTATCCCGTTATGGTTTGAGAAAAGAGCGACCTTCTTATCCTTAAGAAGGGGCATATACTCGTCAAACTGCTCATCCCCGAGAACCACCTTTTTCCAGGGAGTCTCATTACCGCTTAAGCTCTTCCCCGATACAGACAGGCTGATCCCTGCACCTCTTTCGTAGAGGATCCTGTCAGAATAACCGTATTTGCTGTCAAGCTCCGGAATGCTCACCGGAAGCCTGCCCGTGATGTCAGATCCGCCGAAAACGGCATGGATCGCCGCCGGGATATTCGGGCCGTACTGAGGGGTATTTCCGGAGTAATCCGAGGGCATCTCTGCCATTCCTTTGGCGTTATAGCAGCAGAGAAGGGCGTCGGCGTCTCCGTATCTCGCCAGGTCATAAGGAAGCTGGGAGCTTAATATCACCACCTTCTTATCCTCTTCGTGAGCCCTTTTTATGAGGGTGTCAAACATTTCACTGCACCATCCGGTTTCCGCGGAAGGATCCAGTTCACTCACGTTATAAAGGTCCGATACGGCTATTATTACGTCATTTCCGCTTAAAGAGCGCTCCACAAAGCTGTCCCTGTCATCCATTTCTATTCCTTCAAAGGATTCCACGGAAACGGCAGCATTCCTGTCCAGCACTCCCTCATCCTTCGATCTTTTAACGGCATACTCCACGGAATTAAGCTGTGAATCATAGGGAACAATTACAGCCGTTTTCTTATTCTTCTCAATGGGCAGAAGGCCCTCTTCGTTCTTAAGGAGGGTAACGGCTTTTTCTGAGATCTCCCATTCTTTTTCATGGTTTTCCTTTGAGCCGGTGATGGCCTCTCCTGTTCCGGATGTTTCACCGGTTTCCTCTGAAGTCCCGGACTCCTCTGAATTCCCGGAGGAAAGAAGCCCGTATTTTTCCTTTAGCTTTAATATCCTTAAGACTGATTCATTTATCCTTGATTCCGGTATTTCTCCCTTTTCCACCGTATTCACAAGGTCGGAAATGTATTTTTCCATGTCCTTTATCCCTTCGGGGGAGTCCATCTCAACAGGCATCAGCATCATGTCTACACCGCCGTTTATTGCGAGCTTTGCCGCATCCATGGGATAAAAGTTCTCAGAAACCGCCGCCATGTTCATGGCATCAGTGATGACAACGCCGTTAAAGCCCATATCCTTCCTTAGGATCCCGCCGATGATTGTCTTTGACAGGGTAGCGGGGATAACGATCTCTTCCCCGTCCTTTATGGAGGTATAGGTTTCTGTCTCGATCTTAGGATACTGGATATGAGCGGTCATCACCATATCAGCCCCGTTCTTAAGGCATTTATCAAAAGGAATGAGCTCGTTTGAGCGAATGGTATCTAAATCCTTATCTATGCTTGGAAGCCCTGTGTGGCTGTCGGTATGGGTATCCCCATGTCCGGGAAAATGCTTTAACGTCGATATGACCCCTGCCTCATGAAGCCCGTCCGTAAAGGCACTTCCAAAATCCGCCGTCATTTCCGGACTGTCGGAGAAGGAACGGATGCCGATAACCGGGTTTGAAGGATTGAGATTAACGTCAACTACGGGAGCAAAATCCATATTAAATCCAAGGGACTTTATCTCCGAACCTATAACCTTTCCGGCTTCCTTTGCGCATTCCGTGTCTCCTGTGGCACCGAGGGCCATGTTGCCCGGCATCTGGGTTCCGGTGCCGATCCTGGTAACCCTGCCGCCTTCCTGATCCACGGCGATAAAAAGCTTCTGCTTATCATTTCCGGTGCTGTATGCCTTCTGCAGGTCCTCCGTGAGTTTTGCGGTCTGCTGATCGCTCTCAATATTATCGGCAAAAAGAATGACGCCTCCGAATTTATGTTTCTTAAATACATCATTAAGCTCGGTATTAAGCTCAGTGACGCCTGTCTTGTCCCCGTTCTTTTCAGACCAGAAGCGGACATCCGGCATAAGCATCTCTTCGATCTTTTCCACGGTAGTCATATCGTGAAGAATACCCTCCGGCGAACTCGCGGCTTCCTCCTTATATTCCTTCCAGCGGTTTTCCACAGCCTCCGAAATTCTCTCGCATTCGGGATCCGAAGAAAGGGACGCATACTTCTGAAGTACAGAGAGCTTGCTCTCCACATTTTTCACAGCGGGATAGTCCGCCTCATTAGCAAATGCCTTATCCACTAACTTAATGCTGTCATTTGCCATTTCCGCAAGAAGGGAGAATACGCTGCTCTTCGTATCCCTGTCCTGATCCATGGAAAGCTGCAGGAGCTGGGGCACGAACCCCAGGGTAGATGATGTATAATATCCGCCGTCAAACTTATTGGCGTTTGCGATCTTATCCGTGACAGGGGAATTGATCTTATTCGTAAGATATACAATGACCAGATCCTTTACGGGATCCAC
>CAMJPM010000060.1 GCA_946407725.1 uncultured Lachnospiraceae bacterium | reverse complement strand
TTTGCACTTGCAATGGGAAAACTTATGACGGTTCATCTTAATGACCAGAACGGAATCCGCTATGACCAGGATAAATCCTTCGGAGTGGAGAACTTAAGACAGGCATTCAACCAGGTTAAGGTCCTTAAAGAGAATAATTACGGAGCTAACGGCGAGTATGTCGGGCTTGATGTAAAGGCTATGCGTACCACTAAGGATGAAGACAGTTATAAACATCTTGAGACAAGCCTCCAGGTATTTAAGATGCTGGAGGAGAAGGTTGACAGATTTGACTACGATTTCCAGAAGAAGTGCGTGGAAAACCGTGACTTCGAAGGTCTGGAGCTCTATGTGATGAAGCTTCTCATGGGCACGGAGTAAACGCCAAAACGAAAAGAGCTTTGTCACTTACTATAAGACTTAAACCCGGAGAAAGGAATCTAAAGAAATGAACAGGAAAGTAATTGTTGCAGGGCATATCTGTATTGATATAACCCCTGAAATAAAAGGACAGGCGGCAGCAGAAATACAGGATTTCCTCTCTCCGGGAAAGCTTATAAACGTGGGAGCAGCGGATATCCATACAGGAGGGGTCGTGGCAAATACAGGTCTTGCCATGAAGTTCCTGGGAGCGGACGTGAGTCTTCTCGGAAAGACCGGAAATGATTCATTCGGAGATATGGTGGAGTCAATACTGAAAAGCCACAATGCTGCAGAGGGTCTCGTAAAAAAAGACGGCGAGAGCACATCTTATTCCATAGTACTGGCTATCCCGGGAGTTGACAGGATCTTCCTTCATAACCCCGGGGCCAATGACACCTTTTCCGCTGACGATATACCTGAAGATAAGCTTAATGAGACAGCTCTTTTTCATTTCGGTTATCCGCCCATTATGAAGAAAATGTATGAGAGGGACGGGGAAGAGCTTGTTCGTGTGATGAGAAAAGCGATAGACAAAGGGGCGGCGACGTCACTGGATCTTGCTGCGGTGGATCCGGATTCAGATGCCGGAAAGGCGGACTGGGAGCTTATTCTTTCAAAAGTGCTTCCGTATACGGATATTTTTGTCCCCAGTGTGGAAGAACTGTGTTTTATGCTGGACAGGGACATGTATAACAGAATACGCAGCAAAGCGGGAAACCGTGACTTTACTGAAGTGCTGAGCCTTGAAAAGGACATAATCCCTCTGGCGGAAAAATGTATCGATCTGGGAACGGGAATACTCCTTATCAAATGCGGCGTTCCCGGAATGTATTATTGCACTGCGGGAGAAGAGAGGTTAAAAAAGATAAGCTCCCGGATCGGTCTGGACACGAAGGCATGGGCGGATAAAAAGGGATTTGAGAAGAGCTTTAAGCCGGATAAGGTGCTTTCCGGGACAGGCGCCGGTGACACCAGTGCGGCTGCATTTCTTGTAAGTCTCATCAACGGATACCCGGTTGAAAAATGTGCGGAATATGCCGCTGCTACGGGAGCCTGCTGTGTTACTGCCTATGATGCCCTGAGCGGGCTTAAGACTTTTACGGAACTCGACAGAAAGATAGAAAGCGGATGGGAAAAGACAAAGGAGGAACTGAATGCTTGTTAATATGAATGATGTGCTCCTTCCGGCTAAGGAAAAAGGATACGGAGTGGGTTTCTTTAATGCAGTAAATGTGGAGATGGCGAGAGCCGTGATAGAGAAGGCGGAAGAACTGAAGGCTCCCGTCATGGTTGGTACCGCTGAAGTACTTCTTCCTGTGACGGATCTTAAGGAAGTGGCGGATTACCTTATCCCCATGGCAAGGGAGGCGGCTGTTCCGGTATGTGTCCATTACGACCATGGCCTTACCTTTGAACGCTGCATGGAGGCTTTGAAGCTTGGGTTCACCTCCGTAATGTATGACTGTTCAACCGCTTCCTACGAAGAAAATATCTCAAATCTTGCGGAGATGGTTAAGATCTGCCACGCAGTGGGTGTTACGGTGGAAGGTGAGCTGGGACACGTTGGAGACAATGAAGGAGCGGGAAAGCTTGAAAAACCCAGCGATTACTATACCGATCCTGAAGAGGCTGTTGATTTTGTGAAAAAGACAGGCATCGATTCTCTTGCAGTTGCGGTAGGCAATGCCCATGGCGCCTATAAATTCCCGCCAAAGCTGGATTTTGAAAGGATCAGGACCATTTCGGAGAAAACAGGTATTCCCCTTGTATTACACGGGGGAAGCGGACTTGCTGACGATGATTTTAAGACTGCTGTTAAAGAAGGCGTATGCAAGGTAAATATTTTCACGGATATAGACAAGGCCGGTGCGGCAGGGATTGAAGAGGGCTTAAAGGCCGGAATTAAAAATATGACGGGACTTATTCCCTATGAGATAGAGGCAATGAAAAAGGAAGTGGAGAAAAAAATACTGCTGTTCGGAAGCAATGGCAGGGCATGAAAAGAAGCAAAGATGGAATTAGTAAGGTATGGAATGGTAGGCGGCGGCCCGGGGGCGTTTATCGGGGATGCCCACAGGAAGTCAATAGCCCTTGACGGAAAAGCAAGGCTTGTTGCCGGTGCGTTTTCCCGCAGTCCTGAAAAGTCACTTCAGATGGCTGAGGAACTGAATGTGGATCCTGAAAGATGCTACGGCTCCTATCAGGAGATGGCGGAAAAAGAAGCTGCAAGGGAGGACGGGATCGAGTTTGTGGTTGTGGTGACACCTAACGCATCACACTACCTGGGTTGAAGTACAGAAATAAGGAGGATAGGCATTATGTCAAGACCGGTAACTCTTTTTACAATACAGTGGGGAGATCTCTCCCTTGAAGAGATCTGCAGGCTCGGAAAAGAAATGGGCTATGAGGGACTGGAGCTTTCGGCAGCACATCTCAATATGAAAAAAGCGGCAGAGGATCCTGCCTATGTACAGGAGGTTAAGGATACGCTGAAAAAATACGGACTGAACTGCTGGGCAATAAGCAACCATCTTGCAATAAAGAATAAATAAAGAATTGGTAATGGATACAGCCCGTAAAACCGATGCCAGGCACGCTCAGCGTGCCTAAGCGGCATTCAAAACATGCCGCTGGCATGTTTTGCACCGGACGTTTTACCGCAAAACAGAGGTGAAATAATATGATCATTGAAAAGGCTGGTAACGAAGATATAGATTCCCTTGTTGATCTGAGGCTTAATTATCTGGTAGAAGACAATGGATCTATTGATAATAATGATGCCGAGAAAATTCGGGAAGCTTTGCCGGATTATTATCGTAAACATTTGAATAAGTTGGATTTCAGGACGATCATTCAAAATATCATATGATGATGTGGAAGAATCAGTAACTCAGAGATGCTGGACAGTCCTGTTTTTATAAGGAAATTTGGGTTGTGCCTACGGTTTTCAATGGCTTAATAAAAACAAAGGCTTGACAAAATTCAGAAAATTGCAGGATTTTAGGAAATAACAGTACTTCACCAAGAGCTAAAACAGCTTTTTTACCGCGATGGTTTCGCGTATTATTTCCTCGGGTTCCATAAGGCCGTCGGTGAAATACTCAAGTAATTTCACCGCTTTTCCATTGTTATCCGTAAAGGAAAGCTTCAGGTCCTTTAACTTCTCTTTTCTTTTTGCAAGCTCCTGATTAAGTACCCTGATACAGTCTGGAATGTATTCGGGGTGCTCCTTTTCGGCATATAGGCTGTCTATGACCACGCCGCCATGGAGAGCCTCACAGAGAAGATAAGCACAAATCCTGTTCCCGTCAATGATGACGGAGGACAGGACATTATTGTACGATGCGGCCTTGGTTACGTTGTTTTTATTGATAAAGGCTTTTAAGAGCAGCTGGTCTTCAAGAGATAAGGTTTTGAGAGCCCTGGCTTTGACAGGAGCTTTATTTTCTATGAGTTTCCTGTATCTCTCGCAATAGTGCAGGACAGCAAAGGGGAAGGCATATTCTTTTTTTCCGTCAAAGAGATCATAGCCCGCCTTTGAAAAGAAACCATTAAGCTCCTCATTTATGGGAAGGATGGCTCTTGCTGTATCTATACGGGAGACCCTCAGGGTGTTTTCCATCTCATTTAACAAATAGCTTCCGTAACCCTGCCTCCGGTATTTTTTATCTATGGCGAGAAAAACGATCTCCGCCGAATAATCCCTGTCCAGTATTCCTGCTAAGCCGCAGAGATTTCCGCTGTCATCCGTTACCAGGATGGTTTCCGCATCCTGGGGCAGGGATTTATCGTAAATTGCTGCGTAATTTCTGAAAAACTGTCTTCTGTTGCTGTCAGAATCCGACCAGAGTGCTTTCATAAGCTGCCTGTACCGCTCCTTTCATCAATTCATAGGTTTCCGAATGCAAAATCGGAAAATGCGTTCGGAAATCCCGCGTTCCGCGGGACCCTTTCTATAGCTCCTTATCCCATAAGTTTTGAATAGATCATCTGCATGGTGGGAATGGCTTCCTTCTGTCCGGGACCGGCCTTCTTGATCTTAAAGCCCATGGATTTCAGGGTTTCAAAGTACATGTTATGTTCCTCGGTGCCTTCACGGAGAGTAAATACCTTTTCATAAAGGAGGGCAGCATTCTGTTTTGAGATCTCGGAAAAAGCTTCTTTGTATGTGGCGTAGCCCAGCTCTCCCATGGCTTCCTGGCGCACCTGGTTTTTAAGCTTCTCTTTCTGCTTTTTATTCAGGTTTTCATATCCGGGAATCTCATTCTGTACCCTTTCCACCGCCTCATCCAGCTTTAGAGCGTCATCCACGGCCTGCCGCTGGGTCAGGTGTCTTCTGTGCCTTGCATACAGCATACCCAGTCCGATATTCACTATGGTTCCGGCTATGGATAAGATGCCGCCGATGGGAGCTAAAATACCCGTCATGGTAAAGAAGCCGCCTACTGCAGTAAGGGTACCGCCTATGGCCTTAAGGGTTCCGGAAAACTCCTGGTTTGTTATGGCCCTGTCCTGATGGTTCATGAGCCGCTCAAGCTGTTCTCTTTCTGCCCGTTCCTTTTCTGTAAGAACCCGTTCCTGTCCGTTCTGGGCGGTAAGTTCACGCCGCTTTGCAGCCCGGGCTCTCTTCAGGTCATTTCTGGAGGATACCCCCCTGGATATATCCACAATCCCGGAGGTTGCCGTAGCCGTACCGGTGAGCATGCCGATAGCACCGGAAACAAACTGGAAACCGCCTGCCACAGTGGAAAAAGACTGGTTTGCGGTCATAATATCGGTGCTTCCGTACCAGGGAAGGTTTTCTGCCATTTCTATCTTCCCCATATCTATAAGCCCGAGCTGGTTTAAAAACTTGGCAGTTCCGTTGGTAGTGGCATTTAAGCTTCCGACGAAACGGGAGCCGACGGAAAGCCCCTGGGAGAGGTGGTCGGCGCCGGTAAGGTTAGCGCCCTTTCCGAGGTTGATCATGCCGATGAAGCTGTTAAGCAGGCCTACGATTGAGCATACGGTACCGATCCCGCCTGAGGAAAGCTTGAAGTTGTCGGTTCCGGTGAATTCCTTTACAGAGCCGCCTATAAATTCACTCAGGGCGGTAAAGCTCATGGCACCGCTGACGTAAGCTTTTGCGTGATCTATCGTAGGCATGGCGCCATGGTGTAAGGAGGGATCTGCTATGCCTTTCCCTTTGGCCTTTTTTAATTTTGCGCCGGTGTCAAAATCCTTGCCTTCCCTTATAAGGGCAATCTCGTGCAGCTGTCCCAGATAGAGATTAAAATCTGCGATTATCTGATCGACCTTCTGTCTCATGGAGGGCTCTTCAATAAGGTCGGAGGGCATATCCGGCGACAGTCCTGCTGCCCTGTAGAGGGTGAGCAGAAGATTTCCCTTCTGGAGCAGAAGGTCATTGATCAGTTCCTCCCGGCGTTCAGCGTTGTCAGGCTGGTCCAGCTCATCCTTTATCCTATCCTCTTCCTCGGTAAAGCGCAGATAATCTGACAGGGCGTCGCTGTTTAAGGCAAAACGCGCTGCCATTCCAAGCTTGCTCCAGTAAATTACACTGTCGGAGGAATCGAACTTAAACCTCTTCCAGAACTTGGCTTTTGTTGCCACCATCCTGTCCTTAAAGGTGGCAAGATCGGGGATGTACCCTGTCATTGCCTTGTGGATACATTCCTGATTTGGAGCATATTGCATTTTGTTCTCAACCAGGTAGAATGCCACCAGGAGCTGTTCGGGCTTTGCCTGGGTGAGCTTATATACAAAAGGCTCCTTTGATTCCGAAGACTTGTTGCAGTTGCGGTACATCCATGCGAGTATGGATCTAAGCCCCTCCTTCTGGGCCGGGCTTATATGCCTCGCGTCATGTTCACTCCACAGTTCATTATTGTTTTCAGGCTGCATTACCGATTTCATGGCTGACTTCCTTGCCATTTTTTTATCATCGGTAATTGGGAGCCCGTCTATTAGCTGCATATTTTTATTGAAGGCTTTTCGGTTATCACCGAACTCTTTTTCCGTGATCCGTACAGGAGGATTTTCGGGATTTGGCCTGTCTTTTTTTGTTTCATCCTGTTCATCTTCCATGATCTTAATGCGTACAAGATCCTCATAAAAGGTGATGAGCTCCGGATTTCTCGGATTTTTTGAGTATTCGGACCTGAGCTTTTCAAGCAGCTTTGACCGGTCAAGCTTTTTCATTTCACCCATGGGAAGCAGGGCATAATACTTGTTCCTCATAAGGTGGTATCTTGTATTGATATAAGACATTCCCTCGCCATGATATTCCCCGTATTTCTGGACGAGCTTTTCATCGCTTAAGGATATGGCTGTTTTTACGTTGATATTAATATGTGCAGCCATTGCCTGGTTCTCCTTCTCATGAAGGCGTACCTGGAGATTGTATTTTTTCATGCCTTCATCCAGAAGAGACCGTGCCTTCTTTTCGGAGGTGGCATATTCAAACCCGGTGGCGTCGTAGGCTGTCTCAATCTGATCGGGAACGGGCTGTTCAAGATGCACCTGGTTTAATTCAAAGGTGGCCGGATGTATGAGCAGCGGGTTTCTTAAACGGTGCTGGATCTGATTGGGCTGCAGGTGGCTGATACGGCCCTGTGCTACATCCCCGTTCTGTTCCTCATGGTTTTCGTTGATGTTGATTACTCTTAAATTTGCGGCAGATCTGGTTCTTTTTATCTGATTGTTATCTTCAGGGGGCATGGTATTTTCCTTTCATCACGTTCTGTAAACAGAGTGAAAAAGCAGCTGTCCGGAAAAGCGGACGGTTCACATGATCTTCATAAAATAAAGCTTTTAGGTAACTGTAAAGATCAGTCACTTGCGTTCGCCGCAAGTGACGTCTGAAAGCCTTGGCATTTTAGTTACTGCGGCAGCATACTTAGGAAATCATTTACAAGAAGACTTCCGTCGGCAACCGAGGAAAGAAGCTGTGTATACTGTTCGGGTACAAGAAGGGACGTATCCGCAGCCAGCTCTATATCCTTGTATAGTGTTTCGTCATCGCAGTCGGAACGGAGGGCAGTCACTGATTTATAGATCAGCATTCTGTTGTCGCTGCTTATGGCAAAATTCCCGTAGGGAAGATAGAAATTCAGCTTTGCAATGGCCTGTGAAAGTGACGGGATGCCTTCCTTCGGAAGATCTGTTTCCAGTGTGAGAATTGAGGAGAAATACCAGACCTCATCTTCTTCGCCGTAAGGTATGAAAGAATACTCGGCCAGAATATCCTTAAGTCCGGGTCCGTATTCCAGTACGAGAAGCCGTAACATGTCCATGGGAGTACCAAGCTCCTCAGCCGAAAACAGCGCAACCTCCTCTACAGTTTCGTCTTCTGCAAAGAAAACTTCCAGTTTTTTAAGTAAGATTTGCTTTCTGTCTGACATAAGTCCGTCCTTTCCTTCATTTTCGTGAAATTATTTTGTGTTGTAAAAATCAGGTGAGCTAAAGCTTTTTGCCCCACCTGTTTCATTATACGATATATGTGATATATGTGTCAGTAAAAATTAAATTCAAGACAGAAAATTTAACACGTTAAGCCTTTTGTGGATTTCGGGGAAGCTCCGAAAGAATGACGGCAAAGAGCACCAGAGCACAGCCGAATATCTCCCTTAAACTCATAGCCTCGTTTAATATGATCCATCCGAAGATGGCCGCAAATACGGATTCCAGGCTCATGATAAGCGGAGCCACCGCAGGATTGCATTTCTCCTGCCCCAGGATCTGAAAGGTATAGGCGATCCCGCTGGAAAAGATTCCCACGTAGAGTATGTAACAGCGGGCGTCAAATATCGAGGACAGGGAAGGCTCTTCAAAAACAAGGGTAAAGATAAGGGAAATGACTGTGGCGGTGAGGAACTGGAACATGGACATCATAACCGGATCCACCTTCTTTTCCTGTTTAGTGAAGTAGTCAATACACAATATCTGCACGGAAAAACAGAAGGCACAGGAAAGGCAGTAGAGATCCCCTTCGGATACGGTGAACCCTTCCCTGATGCATAAAAAGTAAAAACCGGCCAGGGAGATAAGGGCGCACAGCCATATGATCCGGGGCACCCTTCTCTTAAAGAGTATTCCCAGGATCGGAACAATTATTATATAAAGCGCAGTGATAAAGCCGGCTTTTCCGGCGGTGGTCATGCTGATGCCTATCTGCTGAAGGGAAGAGGCGGCACTTAGGAAAATTCCGCAGATAAACCCGGCAAAGGCAGAACGGGAGTTTAATCCCCGCTCCTCCTTACGGGAAAGGTGTACGGTCTTTTTTAACCGGATCCTGAAAAAGAGAGTTATGGGTATAAGGGTTAAAAAGCCCACAAGGCTTCTCGTCACATTGAAGGTAAAGGGTTCCACATAGCGCATGCCTTCACTCTGGGAAACAAAAGCCGATCCCCATATCAGCGCTGCCAGAAATAAATAAATACTCCCCTTAAGATCATTCCTGTCCAAGACTGCCTCCTTATTTTAGTCTTAGCCTTATTTTAGGTGCCGAACAGTTACCATTTTTGCCATGCTATGATATAATCTTTCAGTTATGATTACAAGAGAAGAAAATAAAAATATATATGCAGGGATTCTGTTTATTCTGATCCTCTTTATTATATGGGGAATTGCATCCCTTCTGGTAAAACCGGATTTCGGGGAGGTCTATAATATCGTCCAGGTCACCCAGAAAATGGATTCCTTTAAAGATGAGGTGCCTGATACCATTGACGTGATCTTTGCGGGAAACAGCGAGGTATATAGAACCTTTTCACCGCTGCAGATATTTCACGAGACAGGTATCACCTCCTACTGCATGAGCGAGAGTGCCCTCAGGCTTTGTGATGCCCTGGGGCTTACAAAAGCTTCCTTTGAAACCCAGAGCCCTAAGGTTGTGGTTCTCGAAGCAGATGCCATCTTTTCCGATTCCGATCCCCATAAGGACAACTACGCCCTTCCAACCAATCTTATAGAAGATATCTTCCCGATATTCCATTACCATATTTTCTACAAGGCCTATGTACCGGAGTTTGTGTTTAATGACAGTGTGGACCTTAGGACGGAGCATGCCTTAAGGGGCTTTGTGCAGACTGATATGGCGGTTCCCTATACCGGTCCTGCCGACTATATGAATGAGGGGGACCATGTCAGGATCAACCGGGACAGCAGGAAATATCTGGACCTCATGAGAGAGTTCTGCGAAGAGAAAAATGTGCCCCTTTTACTTACTGCCGCTCCCAATGCGAAGAACTGGAACTATTCAAAGAATAAGGCCCTGCAGGAATATGCCGATAAATACGGCCTCGATTTTCTGGATCTTAACATGCATGTCCAGGATATGGGAATTGACTGGAATACGGATACCATGGACGGTGGAAACCACATGTCATTTGAGGGATCGAAAAAGACCACCGCTTTTATGGAAGAGTATTTAAAGGAGAATTATGACCTTACGGACCACAGGGGAGATCCCCTTTATTCGGACTGGGAAAAAGACAACGAGGAGTATGAGCTGTATCCATGAGTTTTGAACTGTTTATTGAATGTATAAAGCTTTGGTGGGATCCGGTCTATTCCTCCTGGATGTTCTTTGCGCTGTTCCTGCCTCTGGTGATCCTGATATACGCCATAAGCGGTAAGGACAGACGGCCTTATGTGCTGCTGTTTTCAGGCTGGCTTTTCTTTATCTCCTTAAGCGGGGTAATGTTTCTTGTCCACATTTTTGAGACCCTGCTTGTATGGAGAATGGGTATTGTCTTAGGCAGGATCTCCGAGGACAAAAGTCTTAAACGTAAGGAGAGGACGGCAAAAAAGAAAAAGCTTCTTATTGCCGGGATAATATCTCTTGTTGCTGTCCTGTTTGTGCTGAAATATCTGGATTTTACCGGCTCCAATGTGGTGAGGCTCCTGAACATTTTAAGTATTCCCTGTGAGTGGCGTTTCTTAAATATCGCCGTTCCGGTGGGGATTTCCTATTTCACGCTGGAGGGGATATCATATCTCACGGAGGTTTACTGGGAGAACATTAAGCCCCGGGGGCAGTATATGAATGTGGCTCTCTATATGGGATTCTTCCCGAAGCTTATAGAGGGACCCATCACCAGATTTTCAGATGTATCGGATACACTGTTTTCCGGATTGCCGGTGAGCTATGAAAATCTTACAAGGGGTTACCAGAGGATACTCCTTGGACTGTTTAAGAAGCTCCTTATCGCAGATCATCTGGCTCCGGCAGTGGATATTGTATATAAATGGGAGGAAAAGGCGGGCTCTGTGGCACTTTTTGCCGCCGTCATTTTCACAATTCAGGAGTATATGGATTTCGCCGGCTCCATAGATATCGTCATCGGAGCCGCAAGGATATTCGGAGTAGATCTTAAGGAGAATTTCCGGCAGCCCTTCTTTGCGAAGAACGCCTCTGATTTCTGGCACAGATGGCATATAACCCTGGGAACCTTTTTCAGGGATTATATTTTTTATCCGGTCTCCGTGAATAAAAGTATAATGAAGCTCACAAAGAAGGTGAAGGACCGTTTCGGAGCGGAGGCGGGACGACTTACGGCTCCCTCTGTTGCCATATTCTGCGTATGGATCACAAACGGTATCTGGCACGGGCCCAAGTGGAATTACATCTTCTACGGACTGTATTATTTTGTATGGATATTTATCGAGAATATAGCGGAAAAGCCCTTCCTGTCCCTGCTATCCAAAATGAAGCTTTCGGAGAGTTCTCTGATCGTCAGGATCTTCCGCTTTATCAAGCTCTTTATAATAGTGATAACCGGAGAGATGTTCTTCAGGGCTGACAGCATGAGTGTGGGGTTTGAAATGTTCAGATATGTGTTTACGGACTTTAATTCCCGCAAGCTCATACGGCACTTAGGGGACATGGGCATGGATTTCCACGATTATCTGACGGTTATAATTGCGTTTATACTGATAATTATTTTAAGTGTCTTAAAAGAGCTGAAGGTACCTTACAGAAAGGCCTTTATGTCCCTGCCTGTATTTGTGCGGTGGACGGCATGGTACGCCCTTATCATGGTGATAGTGGTATTCGGGGCCTATGGCAGCGGCTATGACGCAGCGGGGATGATCTATGCGAAATTCTGAGGCGCGGCCCGGAGAGGGGAAGCGAACCTTAAATGGCGTGGCTCTCAGAATTAAATAGCCCGGAAAGGAACAGGGATGAATAAAACAGTACTTACATGGCTTGAATATATGGCACGTATAAAACCCGGAAAGACCGCGTATATTGACGAAAAAAACGCCCTTTCCTTTGAAGAGGTTTTGAAAAAAGCCAGATCCGTCGGCACTTATCTTATAAAAAAAGAGCTGTCTTCCGGACCGGTGGCGGTGATGACCGAAAGATCCGTAGATTATATTGCCGTATTTCTCGGGATTGTTTATGCGGGACACGCATACGCACCGGTGGGAGGCGACATTCCGGATGAGAGAAGGGAAAAGATATTAAAGCGCCTTGATCCCGTGTATATCTTTACAGGGGATGAGCTTAAAGCTGCTTTTGATACCGCAGAGGATGAGGAACTTCTTTCTGAAGTGCGTAAGAATTGTTCCGTGACAGATCCCCTTTACATTATCTTTACCTCAGGCTCCAGCGGGGATCCGAAGGGTGTAATCACATCCCATCTCTCTCTTATGAATTATATAGAAGCATATACCTCGGTAATGGGAATAGGTGAAGAGGATGTGATGGCGGCCCAGTCCCCTCTTGATTACATTGCCGCCATAAGGGATATTTATGTTCCGCTGCTTACGGGAGCATCGGATGTCCTTATCCCCAAAGAGTATTTTATGCAGCCGGATGTGCTTTTTTCCTATATGAATGAGATGAAGATAAGTGCCATCGGGTGGAGCACCAGCGCCATGACGGTGTTAAGTAAGCTCGGGGCGTTTAAGGAGAACAGACCGGAAAGTGTGCGCAAGGTATGTTTTTCGGGAAGCGTTATGCAGGGGAGCGTTCTTAAGGAATGGCAGGAAGCCCTGCCGGAGGCGCTGTTTGTAAACCAGTACGGCCCCACGGAGGCAACTGCCAGCTGTACATATCATAAGATAGATCATCCGGTAGAGAGTGATGAGATCATTCCCATCGGTATTCCCTATGATAATTACAGGATCTTCCTTATATCGGAGGATGGAAAAAGCGTCCCGGCGGGGGAAGAGGGGGAAATCGCGGTATCCGGAGTCGGTGTGACGAACGGCTATATCAATGATCCGGAGCGTACAAAGGCGGCATTTATGCAAAATCCCCTGAATAACTCCTTTGAGGAGAGGATCTACAAGACCGGGGATATAGGGGTCATAAGGGAAGACGGTATTTTAATGTACCACGGCAGACGGGACCGGCAGATAAAGTATATGGGACACAGGGTGGAGCTTGACGAGATCGAGAGCGCTGCGGCGTCTCTTGGCATCATCGGGAGCGCGGCGCTCTATGATGAGGAAAAGGAGCTGTTATGGCTCTTTTACTCCGGGGAGACGACTGTCAGGGAGCTTTCCATAGGGCTTAGAAAAATACTGCCCGGGTTCATGGTTCCAAGAAAGATAAAAAACCTGCCGGAAATGCCAAAGCTTCCAAACGGAAAAACAGATATACGATACCTGAGAAGTATGATAAACTGTAAATGAATAGTTACAATGACCGGAGAATATTTATGCTCCGGTGGTCTGAATAACTTTTAATAGCATGGAGGTAAACTCACAGTCATGAGGGAAAAGATTCTGGAGATTTTAACTGAAGTAAGGCCGGATATTGATTTTGAAAACGAGACAGAGCTGGTCAGCGGCAATATACTTGAGTCCTTTGACATAGTACAGATCGTTGCCGAACTGGATGACGAATTCGATATAGAGATCTCGCCCAAGGATCTTGTAGCCGAAAATTTCAATTCCCTGGAAGCTCTTGAGGATCTTATCGAAAGGCTGCAGGATGAGTAAGGAGATGAAAACTCCCTATTATCTTTTCAGCGCTGAAGAGTTCAAAAAAAGGATATCATTTATAAAAAACGGACTTAAGGGTGTTAACCTCACCTTTTCTGTAAAGGCAAATCCCTTTCTCCTCACTGTTCTTCCGGACAGAGAGCTTATAAGCCATGTGGAGGTGTGCAGCCCAGGGGAACTTATGATATGCAAAAGCCTGGGAGTAGACGGCAGCATGATCATCTATTCCGGTGTGATGAAGGAGAATAAGGATATCCGCGAGGCAATGGATTACGGCGCGGGAATCCTTACTGCAGAGAGCAGAAAGCATTATGAACTGATATGCGATGAAGCAGAAAAGGCAGGGGTACGGCCACGGGTTATACTGCGCCTTACGGGAGGAAATCAGTTTGGCATGTCCGAAGAGGATATTCTTGATATACTTTCCGTAAGAAAAGAGCATAATACGGATATCACCGGTATTCATTTCTATTCGGGAACCGCAAAGACAAAGGTCAGCAGGATAGAAAAGGACCTTAAGAGGTTAAGGGATCTTCTGGAGGAAGCAAAGAGCAGGGAGGGCTTTGTGCCCGATCTTGTGGAATACGGTCCGGGTCTTTCCGCGGAATACTATACACCCCCCTTTGATGAAGCGGATGAGGGGCTTTTTAATGAGATCCTTCCCCTTCTCACTTCCTTTGGGAAGGAATATCCGCTGGGGATCGAAATGGGACGGTTTATGGCTGCTCCTTCCGGAAAATACTTCACCTCCGTCATGGATATAAAGGAAAATGACGGGGTAAAATATGTGATAGTGGACGGGGGAGTACATCAGCTTAAATATTACGGCCAGAATATGGCTATGAAGATACCGCCATTAAGGGTGATACGTGACGGAAATGTCCTTAATACAAAGGATAGTGCCGCTGAAGGTTATACAGTCTGCGGCAGCCTCTGTACTGTGGCGGATGTACTGGTGCGGGATGTTTCCCTCCCGGCCTTAAGGATAGGTGATGTGCTGGAATTTGACCGCTGCGGGGCCTATTCCGTATCCGAAGGGGCTCTGTCCTTCCTTTCAAGGGATCTTCCGGAAATATGGATGGAAGATAAGGAAACAAAGTGCCTCAGGAAGAGGCTTAACAGCTGGACACTCAATCTTGCGTCAGAGGATAAGGAATAGCCCGGAAAACCGGAGAGTCCGGAAGGGTTACGAAAAAATGGGAGGGCAGAAATGGACGCCTTCGAAAAATATGACCAGTGGGTCAGAAACCTTGATAAAGAGGATCCCCTTTATGAGGAGCTGCTTTCCGTAAAGGATGATGAAAAAGAGATACTGGACAGGTTTTATACGGATATTGTATTCGGAACCGCGGGCTTAAGGGGGGTCTGTGCAGCGGGCAGCAACCGTATGAACCGCCTCACCGTATCAAGGGCCACCAGAGGCCTGGGTGACTATATTTTAAAAAACGATGACAGGAGCAGGGGCGTGGTCTTTGCCTATGACTGCAGATATCATTCAAGGGAATTTTCATATCTTGCGGCATCTGTCTTAAATGCCATGGGGATAAAGGTCTTTATCTTTCCATCCCTCCGTCCCACACCGGAGCTCTCATTTGCCATAAGGGAGCTTAATGCCGTATCAGGTGTGAATATGACGGCAAGCCATAATCCCAAAGAATATAACGGTTACAAGGTTTACTGGGAGGATGGGGCCCAGATCTCCGGATCTGTATCCGACGGGATACTGAAGGAAATTGAAAAATACAGCCTTTTTGATGAATTTGAAACAATGGATGAGGATACGGCCCTGGAAAAGGGAATGCTCATCATCCTTTCAGATGAGATTGACAGGAAATATCTTGACTATGTAAGATCCCTGGGGCAGAGGGACGATGAGGAGCTGGATAAAAGCGTATCAGTTGTTTACACACCCTTAAACGGAGCGGGATCCGAACCCCTTTCCCTGATAATGAAGGAGAGGGGATTTGAGAATTTCAGGGTGGTTCCTGAGCAGAAGGATCCGGACCCTGATTTTACAACGGTGCCGTTTCCAAATCCTGAGGACAGGAGAGCCTTTGAGCTCGCTGAAAAGCTGGGACATGAAAGTAAAGCGTCCCTCATTATCGCCACTGACCCCGACGGCGACAGGATGGCGGTTGAGGTGATGGATGAGGATGGGAATTATACAGCCCTTAACGGAAACCAGTCCGGCGCCCTCATAATAGAATATATGGCAGAGAGCGCAAGGCAAAAGGGGAAGCTTCCGGAAAAGGGTGCTATGATAAAATCCATAGTCACAGGGGATTTCGGCAGGGAAATATGCAGGGAATACGGAATAGAAGTATTCGAAGCCCTCACCGGGTTTAAGAATATCTGCGGAAGGATACCGGAGCTTGAAGAGCGGGGGTACTCATACTTTTTCGGCTATGAAGAGAGCATAGGCTGCGCTCCCGGAGAAAAGGTCAGGGATAAGGACGGGGTGGCGGCCGGAATGCTGTTTTCCGAAATGGCCGCTTTTTATAAAAATAAAGGATCCTCGGTTTACAGGCATTTACAGGAATTATATGAAAAATACGGTTATTTCTCCGAAGATCAGGTGTCCTTTGTATTAAAGGGGAAAGAGGGACAGGACAGGATAAAGCGGATCATGGATTTCTTCAGGAATGAGGATGCGGATTCCTTCGGAGGGTTTGAGATAAGGGAAAGGAAAGATTTTATCAACGGTTTGGGGGATATACCTCCTTCGGACGTGCTGATATTTTACTCGGATCCCGGGACCTGGTTTGCGATGCGGCCTTCCGGCACCGAACCTAAGATCAAGTTTTATTTCTATTCACAGGGCAGTGATAAAAAAGAGGCGGAGAAAAAGACAGCAGCTCTTAAGGCTGAGGTGATATTAAGTGCTGAGGGGGTTGAATAGTTTTTACAATATACGGAAATTTAGTACAGGCTTTTAGATGACCGGAGGTAATATGTTAAGAGAGAAAAAAAACGGAAGACTTTATTTTGACGGCTGCGATATGGTAAAGATCGCTGAGGAGTACGGTACACCCCTTTATGTGTTTTCGGAAAATGACATAGTAAGCCGTTTTGATGAACTGAAAAGGGATTTTTCAGATAAATACGGAAACTGCCGGGTGGCTTATGCCGCCAAGGCTTTCTGTGTAAAGGGAATGCTTAAGATAGTCGAAAAGTGCGGGGCGTCCATAGACGTGGTCTCCGGGGGAGAGATCGCGGTTGCGGCGGCAGCGGGCTTTCCGGCTGACAGGATAGAGTTTAACGGGAACAACAAGCTTCTTCCGGAAATAGAACAGGCTGTGTCCTACGGGGTAAAGAGATTTATACTGGACGGCACAAATGAGCTTCCCCTTATTGAGTCGGCCTGCAAAAAATATGATAAAAAGGTGAATGTACTGGTCAGGATCACTCCCGGGGTAGCGGCGTCAACCCATGACCATATCGTTACGGGAAAGCTGGATTCCAAGTTCGGGATACCCCTGGAGGATGATGTTTTATATCCCGTGATAAAAAATGTGATGGATTCCCCCTATACTGAATTTAAGGGTCTCCACATGCACATCGGCTCGCAGCTCTTTACCAACAGGGAATATATGGAATCCCTGGAGGTAATGCTCTCGGTGGCTTCAGAGATAAAGAAGAGGTTTGGAGCTGCGGTAAGCGAGCTCAATCTCGGCGGCGGCTTCGGTGTTACCTATATTGATGAGGAGAGAAAGCCGGTCTCATTTTTCCTGGATCCAATGATGGAGAGGATAACAGCATGGTCCAAAGAGCAGGGGATAGAGAGGCCTCTTATAGCGGTGGAGCCGGGACGGAGCATCATCGCCGAGGCGGGCATCACATTGTACAGGGCAGGACAGATAAAGAATATAAAGGATGTCAGGAAATATGTTTCCATAGACGGAGGCATGGGAGACAATATCAGGGTTCCGCTGTATGATGCGAAATACACCGGAATAGTTGCGAATAAAGCCGACGAGCCCTGTACGGAGGTTGTTACGGTCTGCGGTAAATGCTGTGAATCCGGAGATGTGGTGGCAGAGGACCTTCCCGTTCCGGAAAGCATTAAAGCAGGTGATATAATTGCCATCTATTCCACGGGAGCTTACGGATATTCCATGGCATCAAATTACAACAACAATCCCATACCCGGAGCAGTGCTCCTTAAGGACGGAAAGTCCGCATGGCTCATCAAACCCCAGAGCTATGAACAGATAATGGAAAACCAGGTTATACCGGAGTGGCTGTAGAAAGGAGCGGCAAGGGAGTTAAAATGCCAAAGAGAGAAGATATAAAGAAGGTAATGATAATAGGATCGGGTCCCATAGTTATAGGACAGGCCTGCGAGTTTGACTATTCGGGAACCCAGGCATGCAAGGCCCTCCGGAGCCTTGGCTATGAGGTGGTGCTGGTCAACTCTAACCCGGCTACAATCATGACTGACCCTGAAATGGCTGATGAGACCTATATCGAGCCGCTTAATGTGGAGAGGGTTGAAAAGATAATCGAAAAGGAAAGGCCTGATGCCCTGCTGCCCAATCTCGGAGGACAGTCGGGACTCAATCTCTGCTCCGAACTCTATAAAAAGGGCATCCTTGAAAAGTACGGCGTACAGGTAATAGGCGTGCAGGTGGACGCCATAGAGCGTGGAGAGGATCGTATAGAGTTTAAGAAGACCATGAATGAGCTGGGTATTGGCATGGCCAGGTCAAAGGCCTGCTACTCCGTTGAGGAAGCCCTGGAAATAGCGGATGAGCTGGGATATCCCGTGGTGCTCCGTCCCGCCTACACCATGGGCGGCGCCGGAGGAGGCTTTGTCTACAATAAGGAAGAACTCCGGACGGTATGCGCCAGGGGACTTCAGGCTTCCCTTATCCATCAGGTTCTGGTGGAGGAGTCGATCCTGGGCTGGGAGGAGCTGGAACTGGAAGTGGTCCGTGACAGTAAAAACAACATGATCACGGTGTGCTTTATAGAAAATGTGGACGCTGTAGGAGTACATACCGGGGATTCCTTCTGTACTGCACCTATGCTCACGATCCCGGAAGATCTGCAAAAGGAACTGGAGAGACAGGCCTACAGCATCGTTGAACATATAGGCGTTATCGGCGGAACAAATGTACAGTTTGCCCATGACCCTGTAAGCGGAAGGATTATAGTCATAGAGATAAATCCCAGGACCTCCAGATCCTCTGCCCTTGCCAGCAAGGCTACGGGTTTCCCCATCGCCCTTGTTTCGGCAAAACTCGCCAGCGGTCTGACACTTGACGAGCTGCCCTGCGGCAAATACGGTACCCTTGATAAATATAAGCCAGACGGCGACTATGTGGTCGTAAAGTTTGCACGCTGGGCTTTTGAGAAGTTCAAAGGTGTGGATGACAGGCTCGGCACGCAGATGAGGGCTGTGGGAGAAGTCATGAGCATAGGAAAGACCTATAAGGAGGCTTTCCAGAAGGCTGTCCGCTCTCTTGAAAAGGGCAGATACGGCCTGGGACATGTGAAGGATTATGACAAAAAATCCAGGGAAGAGCTGTTAAAGCTCCTTCGGGATGCTTCCTCGGAGAGGCATTTCATTATGTATGAGGCACTGCGGAAGGGAGCCTCGGTTCAGGAGGTCTTTGAAGCCACTGCGGTAAAAGAGTATTTCATAAAGGAAATGAAGGAACTGGTGGAAGAGGAGGAAGCCCTTGTAAAAGAGTTTTCAGGCAGGGTTCCCGGCAGGGAAGCACTTCTTAAAGCCAAGAGAGACGGATTTTCTGATAAATATCTTTCAGAGATCCTGAATGTCCCTGAGAGCTCCATCAGGCATAAAAGAGAGGAATACGGTTACATGGAGAGCTGGGATAAGGTCCATGTAAGCGGTACTGAAGACAGCGCTTACTATTATTCCACTTACCATGAGGGAGAATTTGCGTCCGGAACAGCCCTTTCAGAAAACGGGGTTTCCGGGGGAGACAATTCTTCAGAGGTTTCCGGTACCGCATTAAACAGGGGAAAGATAATGATCCTCGGTGGCGGTCCCAACAGGATAGGACAGGGCATAGAATTCGACTACTGCTGCGTACATGCGGCAAAGTCCTTAAAGAAGCTGGGCTTTGAGACCATAATAGTAAATTGCAATCCCGAAACGGTCTCCACCGATTACGATACCTCCGACAGGCTGTATTTTGAACCCCTGACCCTTGAAGATGTATTAAGCATATACAAGGCGGAAAAGCCTCTGGGCGTCATTGCCCAGTTCGGCGGACAGACTCCTTTGAATCTTGCTTCAGAGCTGGAAAAAGAGGGGGTAAGGATACTGGGGACATCTCCGGCGGTGATCGACCTTGCGGAGGACCGGGACCAGTTCAGGATAGTAATGGACAAGCTGGGTATCCCCATGCCCGAATCAGGCATGGCCACTACAGTGGAAGAGGCAGTGGAGCTTGCACATACCATAGGCTATCCCGTCATGGTGCGTCCCC
>CAMJPM010000059.1 GCA_946407725.1 uncultured Lachnospiraceae bacterium | reverse complement strand
GTTCATCCGGCCCCCGGACGGTTCATCCGGCCCCCGGACGGTTCATCCGGCCCCCGGACGGTTCATCCGGCCCCCGGACGGTTCATCCGGCCCCCACTCGCGCTCGGCGCTCGTGTACGGGGGCGTAAAAGGTCCACCGGACCTTTTACCACCCCATGAGCCAGTCATACATTTCCTGATACTGAAGGGCGGAGACGTTCCATGAGAAGTCTGCCTGCATGGCACGGTCGATGATCTTGTTCCACTCCCTGCGGTGATTCACGTATACGTTGTGGGCGTAATGTATTGCTCCCAGCATTTCATGGGCATTGTAGTTCGTGAAGGAGAAGCCTGTTCCCGTGCCCTCAAACTCGTTATAGGGCTCTACCGTATCCTTAAGTCCGCCGGTCTCACGCACAATGGGAACCGTACCGTAACGGAGTGCCATAAGCTGTGACAGCCCACAGGGCTCAAAGAGGGAGGGCATAAGGAACGCATCACAGGAACCGTAGATCCTGTGGGATAATTCCTCGGAATAATAGATATTTGCCCTGATCTTGCTATTATATTTCCAGTCAAAGTGACGGAACATATTTTCGTACTTCTCTTCTCCGGTGCCGAGAACAACCAGCTGTATGTCGTCCTGGGCCAGCTCGTCCATTACATAGGCTATAAGGTCAAAGCCCTTCTGGTCAGTGAGACGGGACACGACACCTATCATAAACGCATCGTCTCTTCTCTCAAGTCCCAGCTGGTTCTGAAGCGCTCTTTTATTCTTGATCTTTTCCTTCCGGAAATTCTTCTGGTTATAGGTCTTCTCCAGCATTGTATCTGTCTCGGGATTGTAGCTGTCGTAATCAATACCGTTTACTATACCCCTGAGATCATGATCACGGGCCCGGAGAAGTCCGTCCAGCTTTTCCCCGTAGAAGGGGGTCTTGATCTCCTCGGCATAGGTGCGGCTTACGGTGGTGATGGCGTCAGCATACACCAGACCTCCCTTAAGGACATTGGCATCCTTATAGGCTTCAAGCTTGTCCGGAGCAAAATAATAGGAGGAAAGGCCGCTGAAACGCTTAACGGTCTTAACGTCCCAGGTGCCCTGGAATTTCAGGTTGTGTATGGTGATCACAGACTTCATGTTCCTGAAAAATTCACCTGCGCTGAATGAATCGTGGAGATATACTGGAATAAGCCCGGTCTGCCAGTCATGACAGTGAATGATGTCCGGATGGAAATCAATAAGCGGAAGAGCAGAGAGCACAGCTCTTGAAAAGAAGATAAATCTCTCCAGATCCCATTTAACATCGGAAGTATAAGGACTGTTTCCGGAAAAATAATATTCGTTATCTATGAAATAATATGTAACTCCGTCCCACTCTGCCTTGAAAATGCCCACGTAGGTATTCTGTCCGTTATACTCCATGTAGAAGTTGGTGATATACTGGAGCATGTCTTTATATTTCTGAGCCATGCAGTTATATTTGGGGATCATTACCCTTACATCAAAGTATTCCTTCTGAAAGCAGGCAGGAAGTGATCCCACCACATCTGCAAGTCCTCCTGTTTTTATGAACGGAACCGCTTCTGATGCTGCAAACAATACGTTTTTCATACTTTTTCCTGCCTCCCTAATATTTTACTTTTTATTTTTATCCGCCAGGTCCTTCATTTCCCTGGCATTATCGAGAACCGTATCAGTAAGATAAGCGCCGGACAACATACGTCCCAGCTCTTTGATCATGTCCTCCCTGTTAAGGGTATGTATCTGTGTCCTTGTCCTGCCCCCTTCGACGCCCTTGTCGATAAGGAAATGACTGTCGGCCATGGCCGCGATCTGTGGCAGATGGGTAATAAGGATGACCTGGTGCCCTTTTGAGAGCTTCAGCAGGCTCTCGGAAACCTTCTGGGCGGTCCGTCCGCTTATCCCTGTATCGATCTCGTCAAATATCATTGTACCAATATCATCCATATCTGCAAGTACTGTTTTTAATGCCAGCATGATTCTGGAAAGTTCTCCTCCGCTGGCCACATCCTTTAAGGGTCTCATATCCTCCCCCGGATTTGTGGAGATCATGAAAAATACTCTGTCACAGCCCGTAACAGTATATGAATCCTCTTTTTCAACCGATACACTGAAAACCGCTTCCAGAAAATTCAGATCCGAAAGTGCGCCTTCCATATCCCTTCCTAGGGAGACAGCCGCATTCTTTCTGATATCCGAAAGCTTTTTTGCCGCCTCATCCATTTCATTCCAGGCGTTATCAACCTCTTTTTTAAGCATTTCCCTGTGCTCGTCGAAATTCTGAAGCATCTCCAGCCTGTCCTGCCTGTCCTTCAGGGAAGAAAGAATGAGCTCCGTGGTATTCCCGTATTTCATCTTGAGTTTGTTGTAGAGGTCCAGCCTCTCCACCACCGTGTTATATTCCTCCGGTGAATAATCAAGGGATGAAATATACAGGTCAAGATCCCTCTTCAGATCACTAAAGAGAGAATCTATGTCGTTTAATTCGTTGTAAAGCTTTTCCGAACCTTTATCAAACCCGCTTACGGCAGTCATTGCCCGAAGCGCCCTTTCCACCAAGGCTGAAGCGCTTTCATTCTCACCGAATATGAAGTTATAGGCTTCATCCGCAGAGACAGCCATCTTTTTTGAATTATTCATCATCATGAACCGGTCCTCAAGCTCATGATCCTCACCGGCTCTTATTCCGGCCTCTTCTATCTCCTTTATCTCAAATTCAATAAGCTCTGCTTCCCTCTGCCTTAAGCCTTCGTCGCCTTCCATTCCGCTAAGCTCCTCCGAAAGCTTCCGCCAGGTTCCGTATTTCCTCCTGTAATCCTCTCCTGCTTTTTCTGCCTCTTCACCGGCATATTTATCAAGGAACAGGAGATGGTTCTTTTCGTAGAGAAGAGACTGGTGTTCAGACTGGGCATGAACATCCAGAAGAAGGCTTCCAACCTCCTTAAGCTCTGCGTTTGTGACTGTTTTGCCGTTAACCTTTGCTGTATTCCTACCGGTTGTTATCTTACGGTGGATGATTATAATGCCGTCATCCTCCACCGGAATATCCATTTCTTCCAGTACCTTCAGCTTTTCCGGATCCTTAAGGTCAAAAACCAGCTCTGTCTCCGCAGGGGTATCTTCATCTCTTAAAACATTTCCCTTTGCCCTGCCGCCCAAAGCCAGATTTACCGAACCGATGACCAGCGACTTTCCGGCGCCGGTCTCTCCGGTGAAGACATTCAGTCCTTCCCCGAAATCCACTTCTGCATTTTCTATCAATGCGAGATTTTTAACACTGAGACTTAATAACAATAGTATAACACCTGCCTTTTTATCTTTTTATTGCCAGAAGCCTCTTTTTTATTGCCTCGGTTTCTTCCTCTGTCTTTACGGCGCACATAATAGTGTCATCTCCGGCAATGGATCCCACTATCTCGGGAAGCTCCATGCTGTCAACCGCTGCGGCCACTGCCATGGCCATACCGGCGGAGGTCTTTATCACAAGGATATTTCCGGCATTGTCCAGAGAAACCACTCCTTCACGGAATATTGTGACATTTTTGTCCTCACCGCCCAGGACAGTCCTTCCCGGAGCATATCTCTGCCTTCCGTTATCTCCCGGAACCTTAGTTACGGAGAGCTCCTTAATATCCCTGGAAACAGTGGCCTGGGTCACGTCAAAGCCTGCTGCCTTCAGAGCCTCGCAGAGCTCCTCCTGGGTTTCAATGACATTCTCCCTAATAAGAGATATCAGTTTTTCCTGCCTTTTCTTCTTCATAACTCCCGCTTTATAATTATCATTCCGCTGCAGTTCCTTATGAACTGAATTTTACCTGCAGTACCTTCAAAAAGCTGTCACTGGCAGTCTTTATTATGCGCGTCACACAGCCGGAAGGTCTGACGTTTACTATGTCACCCACTTTCAGATCATAGGGAAAGCGTCCGTCGAAAACAACCGATGAATTGTCATCCGATACCGACATCTCTACCCTGTCATCTGCCGAGATCACTATGCTTCTGGTATTGAGCTTGTGGGGACATATGGGAGTGATGACCATCATTCTCGCCATGGGCTCGATGATAGGTCCTCCCGCAGACATGGAATAGGCTGTGGAGCCTGTCGGTGTACATACTATCATACCATCGGCTTTAAAGCTACCCAAAAATTCAGAATTTACAAAAAGTGAATAATCTGAGACCTTCAGTCTTGTATTACATATCACTATATCATTAAGTGCTCTGGACTCCGTCTTAATATTTCCTTCGGGGTCGATGACCTTGCCGCAGAGCATCATCCTCTCTTCCACCGAATAATGTCCCTTAAGAACATTCCTTAAGGCTCCCTCAATATCATCCACCTCTATATCGGTGAGATACCCCAGGGTACCATGATTGATCCCAAGGATAGGCAGTTTAAGATCTGCAATATCTCCGGCAGCGGCAATAAGGGTTCCGTCTCCTCCTATGGTAATGACACATTCCGTATCCGGCGGAACCTCATCCTTGTGTGTATAACGCCCGTCTTCAAAGGGACCCGCAGCTGCCATACAGACATTACATCCGTTTTGCAAAAGAAATCTCTTAGTCCTCTTGGTGACAGACAGATCCTTATCCCTGTTCTTGTTCGTTATTATGTAAAAATTCTGCATTTGCTTCTCTCACCGTAAGTTCAACCAAATCGTCATCAACGCATAAATCATCTGTTATTGAAACCTTGCCCAGATAGAGCAGGTATTCAATATTCCCCTCCGGTCCTCTTATGGGGGACCAGCTAAGTCCTTTAATATAAAAACCTGAATCTGTCGCATATTTTAAAACATTCGTTATCACTTCTGTATGTACCCCGGGATCCCTGACGACTCCCTTCTTTCCCACCTTTTCCCTGCCGGCCTCAAACTGGGGCTTGATGAGACAAACCATTTCCCCGTCCTCTTTCAGGATATCATAGGCCGGAGGCAGTATCTTCGACAGTGAAATAAATGATACATCACAGGACGCAAAATCCGGAACATCTGTTATGTCTTCCGGCTTCAGATATCGGAAATTAGTCTTTTCCATACATACTACCCTGTTATCATTCCTCAGATCCCATGACAGCTGGCCATATCCCACATCTATGGCATAGACCTTTGCAGCTCCGTTATGCAGCATACAGTCTGTAAACCCTCCCGTGGATGCTCCTATATCCATACAGATAAGTCCCTGAGGTAAAATGTGGAAAACTTCCAGTGCCTTCTCAAGCTTGAAACCCCCGCGACTTACGTACTTCAGACGGTTTCCCCTGTATGAGATATCCACATCATTGTGGAAAAGTGAACCCGCTTTATCCTCCCTCTGTCCGTTGACAAAAATATCGCCTGCCATTATAAAACTCTTAGCTTTCTCCCTTGAGGGGGCGATTCCTTTTTCCACCAGCAGAAGGTCCAGCCTTTTCTTTTCTCCCATAAACAAGAACACCTGTATTTTGCAAACCTGTCGTTATTATAACATTGACTATCTATCTTGGGACAGCAATGATAACTCCCGATATATCCGCTCTGCTACTGAGTTTGCGTCAATTCCGATTTCTTTTTTCAGTATATCCGGGTTTCCATGCTCCACATATTTGTCAGGAATAGAAACGCATATTATTTTTGCTTTACCGGATGAATCAGCTCTTGTTTTTTTATTGATCAGATCCAGAACTTTTTCACCCAGACCACCGCTAAAAACATTTTCTTCCATGGTGACAAATAATTTTACTCCGGAGGCTTCGGATAAAACCATTTCCTCATCAATGGGTTTCGCGAACCTGGCATTGATAAGTGAACATCCGATATTTTTCTCTTTAAGCAGCTCTCTTACCTTACATGCCACCTCCACCATGGATCCTATGGCAAAGAGGGCAACATCCTTTCCGTCAAAGAGCTTTTCGGCCTTTCCCAGTTCTATCTCCTGCCTGTATTCCTCCATGCTGTCACAGGCCGTACCTCTGGGATATCTTATGGATACCGGACCCTCAAAAGCTATGGCAAACTTCAGCATGTCCGAAAGCTCCCACTTGTTTTTTGGAGCCATGATATGCATATTCGGTATCGAGGACAGATATGAAAGATCAAAGATACCCTGGTGGGTTTCTCCGTCTGCCCCCACGATCCCGGCCCTGTCTATGCAGAAGACCACATGAAGGTTCTGTATGCAAACATCATGAAGTATCTGGTCATAGGCCCTTTGAAGGAACGAGGAATAAATAGCAACTATGGGGATCATTCCTCCTGCCGCCAGTCCGGCCGCAAAGGTGACCGCATGCTCTTCTGCTATTCCCACGTCAAAAAACCTGTCAGGATAGAGATCCATAAACCTTTTTAAGCCTACTCCATCCGGCATAGCGGCTGTTATTGCGCATACCCTGTCATTTCTTGCAGCAGCCTTCAGCACAACAGTGGAAAAAATATTTGTCCAGGCCGGTTTTTTCTTATTTTTAAGAGGAAGCCCGGTCTCGATATCAAAGGGTTCCGTACCGTGAAAACGGGCGGGATGACGCTCAGCCGGAGCATAACCCCTGCCCTTTTTAGTGCATATATGTATCAAAACTGCATGGTTTATCTTCTTTGCTTCCTTAATGGTCCTGACCATATTGTTGACGTCGTGTCCGTCTATGGGTCCGAGATATGTGATACCCAGGTCCTCAAAGAACATCCCGGGCACAAAGAGCTGTTTTATGGAATTCTTATACCTTTTAAGCCTGTCAACAATCCTGTCCCCCATGGGAACCTTCAGAAGCTGTTTCTGCAGGGTGACCTTAAAATCCTGATAACCTTCAAAAGTCCTTATACTCTGAAGATATCTGGATATTCCTCCCACATTTTCCGAAATGGACATATTGTTATCATTCAGGATAATGATGAAATTTGTGGTCAGTCTTGCAGCGTTATTTAAGGCCTCATAGACCATCCCTCCGGTAAGGGCCCCGTCACCGATGACCGAAACCACAGTATGCTTTAGCTGCCTTAAATCCCTGGCTTTGACCAGACCCAGCCCGGCTGAGACCGATGTGGAGCTATGACCCGTATCAAAGGAATCGCAGTCGCTCTCGCTTCTCTTTGGAAACCCTGCAAGCCCCTTAAACTTCCTCAGTTCATCAAAGGCATCCTTCCGGCCTGTCAGGATCTTATGGGTATAGGACTGGTGTCCCACATCAAAGATTATCTTGTCTTCCGGCAGATTTAAAGAGATGTGCAGCGCCATGGTGAGCTCCACCGCACCCAGATTCGACCCCAGATGACCGCCGTTCTCACTGATCTTCCGAATGAGGAAATCCCTGATCTCCTGGGCAAGAAGGGCGTATTCATCGGGGTTTACGCTTTTAATATCATTTGGTTTGTTTATCTTGTTTAATATCATCTTTACCGGATTTCAGCTTTCCCTGTCTGTTAATGATGAGATCAGATCCTTCAGAAATTCACTGTCTTTATTAAGAGAAGTAAGCCTATTGACGGCTGAAAGGGACAGCTTTCTCTGATCCTCCTCAGCCTTTTCCAGCCCAAATAAAGTAACGTAAGTTACTTTACCGTTTTCGGAGTCGGATCCCACATGCTTCCCCAGCTTCTCCTCATCTCCTGTTACATCCAGTATGTCATCCTTGATCTGAAAGGCTATTCCTGTGTCAGAGCCGGTTTCCTCCAGCACCTTTACATCCCCGTCGGGAGCCCCTGCCAGTACTGCACCGGTCATGAGCGCCGCTTCTATAAGAGCCGCAGTCTTATTCTCATGTATATACATAAGCCTGTCCTTATCCATTTCAAGGCCTCTTTTTTCCGCGTCCACATCTGCCGACTGGCCTCCCAGCATCCCGTTGATGCCCGCCTTGTCAAAAAGGATACGAAGAGCCTTTATTACCCTGTCCTTAAGGGCATTCCTGCCAGTCTCACCGTTATCCCCGGGAATAAGGTCAAAGGCCTTCATGGCAGTTTCAAAAGAGAGGTTAAGAAGACAGTCCCCCGCAAGAGTGGCTATACCGTCTCCGTATACCACATGGGTAGTCTTTTTACCTCTCCTGTACATATCGTTATCCATGGCCGGAAGATCATCATGTATAAGGGAATAATTGTGAATGAACTCGATAGCTGCCATAAAAGGTTCAATGTATTCCCCTTCTCCACCGTACATATCAAATACGGCCTTCATAATGACAGGCCTTAAATGCTTTCCGCCGGCAGATACTGAATATTCCACGGCCTCCAGTACCCTTCCCTCAAATCCCGATGGGGAGGGAGTGTATTTTTTCAGGACTTCCTCCGCAAATGCCGCTTTTTTACTTAATTCTTCACTGAAACCCATCTGTCCCCTCATCTGTGATCATCATAACCTGTTTTTCAACCCTGTCGATCTTTTCATTGACGAGCTTTAATATCTTCATGCCCTTTTCAAACTCCTTAAAAGAGTCTTCAAGGGAAATATCCTCTTCGGAGAGCTTTTTCGTAGTCTCATCCAGAAGCTTAAAGCCCTCTTCCACGGAATCTATCGTTAATTCCTGATCATTCACCGAATTTGATGCTTTCCTTGCCATAGACCTGCGCAAATATCCTTCCGTCTTTTGTATAAACCCTTAATCTGTCTTCTGTCTCAACGTCATCTATGCTTTTCACCGGCCTGCCCTCCCCGTTCTCTGTAAAGCTGTAGCCCCTGCTTAAGGTATTTAAGGGGGAAAGGGCCGACAGCGCACCTGCATAGAGTGCTGTTCTACTGCGGCTCTCCGAAAGTATCCTGTTAAAAGAGGTCTTTATCTGTTCTTCCGTCCTCTTCGCCCTTTCCTTCTGAATGGCAAGCCTGGCCTTAGGAGAGCTCCGTTCCAATAACATTCTCCTGTTTGCGGCTTCCTCCTTAAGAGAAGAGATCCTTTTTCTCATTAAAAGGCTTAATTTCCCGTAATAGCCCTCAATTGAAGCCATAAAGGCCCTGTAGTCCAGAACCGCCAGTTCTGCGGCCGCCGAAGGAGTGGAGGCCCTGACGTCGGCCACAAAATCCGCTATAGTAAAGTCAGTCTCATGCCCCGTGCCGGAAATGACAGGTATACTGCACTCGAATATGGCCTTCGCAACTGTTCTCTCATTAAAAGCCCACAGATCCTCAATGGATCCGCCGCCTCTGCCAACTATAATAACATTCGGTTTATAATTTTCCAGTATTTTAATACCGTATGCTATAGAATCAGCTGCCCCCTCGCCCTGCACCTTTGCGGGATATAAAATGATCTCCACATAGGGGTTTCTCCGCTTCGAAACATTGATAATGTCCCTGACGGCAGCTCCCGTAGAGGCAGTAACAACTCCAAGTCTCTGTACCAAAAAGGGAACGGGCTTTTTATACATCTCGTCAAACATGCCCATTTCCTCTAATTCCTTCTTTAATTCCGTAAACTTCCGGTACAGCTCTCCGGTTCCCGCCGCCTTTATGGTTTTGGCATAAAGCTGATAGGTTCCGGCTTTCTCATATACGGATACCCTTCCCCGGATCACGACCTTGTCCCCGGCTTCCGGCCTGAATCCCAGACTAAAGCTGTCAGAAGCAAACATAACACCGGATATGCACGCTCCCTCATCCTTCAGGGTAAAGTAGATATGGCCGGAGGAATGATATTTTACATTTGAAAGCTCTCCTTTTACGCTGATATCGCAAAGAAGCATATCATCCGTAAAAAGCCCCTTAATATATCCGTTTAACCGGGTTACGCTCCAGATATTTTCTTCCGCCATTACCGGTCCTTTATAATTCCGGCAAGAATGCCGTTGACAAAGCTTCCGGCATTTTCCTGGCCATACTTCTTGGCCAGCTCCACCGCTTCATTTATCGCTACCTTTTCCGGGATACTCTCATCATACAGAAGCTCATATACTGCAAGCCTTAAGATGGAAAGCTCCACCTTTCCCATTCGTTTCACGGTCCATTTCTCCGAATGTTTCTCTATGATCCCGTCTATCTCCGGAATAAGGGGCTCTATATGCGAATACTTCTCTTCTATCTCTTCCTTTGCTGCAGCATCGGCAGCCACTTCGGGAGAATCCATATAAAGCCGGATCTCTTCAGGCATTTCATCTGAAGGATTGAACTCCGACATGAAAACAAGAATAAAAATATGTTCCCTTATAAGGCTTCTTTTCATTCCTCGTCTTCCTTTTCAATCTCTATACCCGAGATCCTGACATTTATGTCTGCAACAGACAGGCCGGTCATGCCCTCTATGGAGCTCTTTACCTTTTCCTGTACCTTTTTGCTGACGTCGGGAATACTGTAGCCGTATTGCACTGTTATGGTCATTTCCACATGGACTATGCCTTCTGCCACATCCACCTTTACGCTCTTGTCGTTCTTCTTCATGCCCACATAAGCCATGATTGCCGTGCCCAGATTTCCGGAGCTCTGTCCCACCCCGTCCACTTCACCGGCTGCTATAGCTGCTATGGCTGCCACAACATCATCAGCAATCTTTACTTCACCCTGTACATCAGTGGAAAGAAGGGTCCTGTTGTTATTTTTCTCATTTGCCATGATATATTGTCCTCCAAAACGAAAAGAGTTTTGAGTATTACTTAATTATAACAGATAAAAGCATTCCTTAAAACAGTACCCCCTTAAGGAACTGCTGTATAAGCTGTTTTCCAACAACTTATAAGTTAAAGGTCAGGGTATACTCTGTCTTGTCCTCAATATAAGTGACTTTGTCGGCCTCAGGCACCAGATTGAATATCTCCTGATTGGTGAACAGGCTTTCATAAAGCCCGTTATAGACCTCTTCATCTGAAGCCCTTATGGTAAATACCTTTTCATTTATCTCAAGCTCATGGTCAAAGACTGCCTTAAGCCTGCTGTTATCCACTTTGGTAAAATACTTTGCCTCTTTGACATAGTAATACTCATCTAAGGATGTACACTCCGGCAGCTTCTCCTTTTCCGCAATGGTATGGGTCCGAAGGAGTATCTCCGAATTGCACCCGAAATAATTATAGCTTTTTCTGTTGGCCTGTCCGTTATTAATATCCCTGTAGGAAGAATCCCCCCAGGTAGTGTCTACGTAACAGTAGGTTCCGTCAATCTTTACAAGATTCCAGGAATGGGATTCGTCCGATGCACTCCCGTAAACCACGGTACAAAAGATCCCGAGCCTGTCCAGCAGGTATTTTGTGGCCATGGTATAACCCTGGCAGACACTGCTGTGGTTTAAGAAAACAGATGTTATATTCTGATTATCCGGGGCTTCCAGATTGTACTCTGTGTTGTCTATAATCCAGTCATATATATATTTGACCTTTTCATATTCGCTGTCATCTTCCGGCACCTTTTTAAGTATATCATCCGCTGCGGACTTTATCCTGTCCTCTTTTTCTTTCCTGTCCTTTTTCTCCGTATTGTATCTTCCCGTGAAGCCTATGCTCAGGATATCCTCCCCGCTGTTCAGAACATTGGTGGAATAACCGTCACAGTAAAAGATTTCCGGATGGTCCATTAAACAGATATTGAATATCCTGTCCACCTCTTCAGGCTCCTTTGAAGACAGGGTGACCTTTTCATCCATATTGACTATGGCGTTATAAATCTCCAGATACAGCTTTTTTTTATCATTGTCGAGGACTGAGAAATAATATGCCTTTTCATTTTCCTCTTCATCCTCACCTAAGTCCTGCTCCGCCACCGCCGTCCCGTTATCCGAAACCGCGTCGGCCCCTTCGTCCTCCGGTTGATCCGGGCTGTCCGTGTCCCCTTTCTTCTCATCATCATTCAGGGTCATCCCACCCAGATCTTCTGTATCCTCCGGTTCTGACGGTTCTTCGTCGTCATCCTCTTCTTCATCGGTATCATCTCCGGTGTCATCCTCTCCGGTTTCAGAAGACCTGTCCTTTTGGGGCTGTTTTTTTTCCGTATCCTCGTAGGCTTCTTCAGCAATGCTCTCCGTACCGTAGATAAGATCGTAGTCCCGCGCGATGATCTCCCTTATTATCCTGCCCGCTATCCGTTCCGCAACGGCATCCGGGGAACAGGCGGTAAGGCAAAGGGACAGAAAAAGGGTCAGAAAAAGCAGCGAAATTCTCTTAATGAACTTAATTTTCGCTGAATTCATCAAGTTCAAGCCCTTCATTCCGTTCCAGGGTCATTCCTATAGACCAGCTGTTAACAAAGAGCAGCAGCGGATTTCCCTTCAGATCCCTGACCCTCTTCATATCGCTGGTGCCGGTTATGGTGGCAGGATCTGTATCCCTGTTTCTTATCCACCGGATGTGCTCATAGGGAAGCCGTTCCAGAATGATCTCCACATTGTACTCGTTTTTCAGTCTGTACTGCAGCACCTCAAACTGCAGCACACCTACAACCCCCACAATGATCTCCTCCATTCCGTAATTCTCTTCCTGGAAGATCTGTATGGCACCCTCTTCAGCTATCTGCATGATACCTTTCACGAACTGTTTCCGCTTCATGGTGTCCACCTGCCGCACCCTGGAAAAATGTTCCGGTGCAAAGGTTGGTATGCCTGAAAACTTAAACCTGTCACCCGGAGCACAGATACTGTCCCCTATGGAATAAATACCCGGGTCAAAAACGCCGATGATATCCCCGGCATAGGCCTTATCCACCACATGTCGGTCATCTGCCATCATCTGCTGGGGCTGGATCAGCCTGACCTCTTTTTCTCCCTGTACATGGTAAACATCCATGCCGGCCTCAAATTTCCCGGAACAGATCCTCATAAAGGCTATCCTGTCCCTGTGAGCCTTGTTCATATTTGCCTGGATCTTGAAAACAAAGGCGGAAAAGCCTCTTTCCACAGGATCAATAACCCCCGCATCCGAAACCCTTGGCAAAGGACTCATGGTCATTTTAAGGAAATTCTGCAGAAAGATCTCTACTCCGAAGTTTGTTAGGGCGGATCCAAAGAATACAGGCGAAAGCTTTCCCTTATTTACCATTTCCTGGTCAAAGGGCTCTGAAGCCCCGTCCAAAAGCTCTATCTCATTTACAAGCTTTTCCCTTGCTTCTTCGCCTATGGCCTTAAGGGATGCTTCCTCATCCGAAAGAGGGATGCGGATCTCCTCTCCCCCTTTGGTGCCCTTTTCTGTACCGGAAAAGCCTACTATATTGCCGCTCTCCCTGTCATAAACACCCTTAAAATCCTTACCAGAGCCTATGGGCCAGTTTACGGGGCAGGTGGCGATGCCCAGCTCCTTTTCTATCTCATCGATAAGATCAAAGCTGTCCAGGGCCTCTCTGTCCATTTTATTGATAAAAGTAAATACCGGGATACCCCTGCGTCCGCAGACCTTAAAGAGTTTTCTGGTCTGAGGCTCCACGCCCTTTGCCCCGTCTATGACCATCACCGCGGAATCCGCCGCCATCAGCGTCCGGTATGTATCCTCAGAGAAATCCTGATGCCCGGGGGTATCCAGTATATTGATACATTTTCCGTCGTACTCAAACTGCAGAACCGAAGATGTAACGGAGATTCCCCTCTCCTTTTCAATATCCATCCAGTCTGAAACCGCATGTCTTGCTGTAGCCTTTCCCTTAACACTTCCCGCCAGATTGATCTGGCCGCCGTAAAGCAGGAATTTCTCGGTAAGTGTAGTCTTTCCCGCATCCGGATGGGATATTATGGCAAAAGTGCGCCTCCGCATTATTTCATTTGACAGATCGCTTCCCAAAACAATTTCTCCTTATTTTTCTCCAGTATTTACCGGAGGTTTTGCTCCCAGCTCTTCATTTAACCAGTTTACAGCAAGAGAGAGCCCCTCCTCCGAAAACTCAAATTTCATTTCCTTAAGAGTGGCCGGATCCTTCTTCTCATAACACCAGGGTTCATCCCAGATGGAGGCCAGAAGATATGCCTCATTCTCCCCATCCTTAGCCCACTGGTCTTTCGGTCCGTAAAACACATTTTTTAAGGGTTCCCGTCCCAGGCGGAATCTCTTCCCCCTGAAGGAACCCAGATAGGCTTCGCCGTAAAGATAATGGCTGAAACCGTAAATATCGGAATCACCTACCAGATATTTCATGCTTCCCCGCGCTTTATCTGAATATGGACATCATCAAGCTGCTTTTCTTCCACCTCCGAGGGAGCTCCCATCATAAGATCCTGGGCATTTTTATTCATGGGGAAAGGAATGATCTCCCTTATGGAATCCTCACCGGCTATGAGCATTATCATCCTGTCAACTCCGGGAGCGATACCCGCATGAGGCGGTGCGCCGTAGCAGAAAGCATTGTACATGGCGGGGAACTTCTTCTTAACGTCCTCTTCTCCCAGACCAACTATCCTGAAAGCCTCTATCATTATTTCGGGATCGTGGTTTCTGACTGCACCGCTTGAAAGCTCCACTCCGTTGCATACCAGATCGTACTGATAGGCCATGATCTTTAAGGGATCCTGTTCCTTAAGCGCCTCCATTCCCCCCTGGGGCATGGAAAAAGGATTGTGGCAGAATTCCAGCTCCCCGGACTCTTCCCCGATCTCATACATCGGGAAATCAACTATCCAGCAGAATTCATAGGATTCCTTATTCATATGCCCTTCAGCCTGGGGGCCTATGAGCTTTATGAGAACACCGGCAGTCTTTCTGGCATATTCCTTCTTTCCCGCCGCAAAGAACACGCAGTCACCGCTCTTTAAGCCGAGAGCTGAAATGAGAGCGTCCTTTCTCCCGCTTAAGAACTTTGCTATGCCTCCGGTAAGCTCCATATTTTCATCTACCTTGACGTAACAGGCCTTAAAGCCCGAAATAACCTCTGTATCCGCCAGGATCTTGTCGATGGCCTTTCTGGAAAGGGTAAAATCGGTGACCTTTACGGCCTTTATGGTATTTCCTGCCGCAAAGGGATTAAAACCACAGTCGGAAAGGACATCCGTAACATCATCGCATGTCAGGTCTATCCTGAGATCCGGCTTGTCCGTTCCGTATTTCTCCATGGCTTCCTCAAAGCTTATCCTCTTAAAAGGCGCCTCTGATGCGGTTTTATATATACCGTGGCGTGAAAACACGGGAGGCAGCACCTTTTCCAGCACCGCAAATACGTCCTCCTGGGTGGCAAAGGCCATCTCCATATCCAGCTGGTAGAATTCTCCCGGTGAACGGTCGGCTCTCGCATCCTCGTCCCTGAAACAGGGCGCTATCTGGAAATACCTGTCAATGCCCGATGCCATCAGTATCTGCTTAAATTGCTGGGGTGCCTGTGGTAGTGCGTAAAACTTACCCTCGTGGAGTCTTGATGGCACCAGGTAGTCCCGGGCTCCCTCAGGGCTTGAGCAGGTGAGAATGGGGGTTGTGATCTCCATAAATCCCTCCTCCGTCATAGCCTGTCTGAGTTCGGAGATTATCCTGCTCCTTAAGACCATCTTTTCCTTTACTATGGGGTTGCGGAGATCCAGATACCTGTATTTAAGCCTTGTATTCTCATCCGCCTCCCTGGATCTCGTTATTTCAAAGGGAAGCTCATTATAGCGGCATTTACCGAGAACCGTGATATCCTCCGGCACCACCTCTATCTCGCCGGTCTCCATGTCCGGGTTCTTTGAAGAACGTTCCCTGACAGTCCCTGTTATCTGAAGGGTGGATTCCGTATTGACATCGGAAAGCTTCTCCATCATCTCCTCAGTTTCCACAACTATCTGGGTCTTCCCGTAAAAATCCCTTAAGATCAGAAAGCCCAGGTTCTTTGCCACCTTCCTCATATTCTCATAATAGCCACAAAGGGTAACCCTGCTCCCTGCATCACTTAACCTCAGTTCATTGCATTTATGTGTCCTTGACTGTATCATGTCCTGATACTGCTCCTTTCACTCGAAAAATTCCCTGATTTCTGTATATCCTGCTTCCATCAGACTGTCCTTCTGGAATTTCTTATTCTTCATCATTTTGGTAACCAGAACGGTGCTCCCGTTTTCTCTCCTGTCCCTGGCCTCCTGCATTATTTCCGAAAGCCGGGCTCCTCTTATCTTTTTATCTATAAGGAAAGCTTCCTTACCCTTTTTGGAAGGGATCCTGTAATCCCTGTCCAGGAGAATTGTTATTATCCTCTCAAAACCGATGCTGAAGCCGCAGGCCGGCACCTTATTTCCGGTAAAGCGTTCCACCATGCCGTCGTATCTCCCCCCTCCTGCCACGGAGGATCCGAATTCATCCATGGTTATCTCAAAAATGGTGCCTGTATAATAGGACATGCCCCGTACAAGGGTGGGATCAAACACTATTTCAAAATCCCCGTTTTTTACTGTGTTAACACAGTCTATTATCTCCATAAGGGAATCCGCAGCTCCTTCCGGAAGATGCTCCCCTAAGGTTTCCTTTAATAAGGAAATGCTTTCTGTTCCGGTTTTACCGCTATTGAATAATGAAAGATATTTCTCTATGCTTTTCTCTTCAAAGCCGGCATCCTGAAGCTCCTGCCTCACACCCTCCATCCCGATCTTATCCATCTTGTCCAGGATTATGAAAACCCGGTCATATTCCTCCTCCCTGAACCCGGAATAAGCGGCCATGGCCTTCAGAAACCTGCGGTCTGAGATCTTCACGGAGAAACCGTGGAAACCGGTTTCAGCCAATAGGGACGTCGTTGCAAGAATTAATTCTATTTCCGCAAGATTTGTCGCATCTCCCAGAATATCTATGTCACACTGCATGAACTGACGGAACCTGCCCTTCTGGGGTCTGTCAGCCCTGAATACACTTCCCATCTGCAGTGCCTTAAAGGGAGAAGGCAGCTCATTCATATGGGCGGCATAATATCTGGAGAGCGGCAGCGTCAGATCATACCGCAGTCCTGAATCCGTAAGATCCGACTGATCCTTTGCCCCATCAATATCCAGCTTTTCACCCCTTTTCAGGATCCTGAATATCAGCTTTTCGTTCTCTCCCCCCTGATTGCTGCAGAGGTTTTCTATATGTTCAACAACCGGTGTTTCTATTTCCGTGAAACCGTATCTTCCGTATATCTCCCTTACCTTTCCCTGCAGATAATTCCTTATCTCCATCTCCCGGGGGAGAATATCTTTCATGCCTGTAACCGGCTTTCTGGGCAGCGCCATCTCTATTCCTCCTCACACCCTGAACCAGGGATTGTACATTTTCTCATCCCTTACAGTGGTCTCATCTCCATGCCCCGGCAGAATATAGGTAAATTCCGGCAGCGTGGCGATCTTTTCATCTATGGATCTCTGAAGAGCGGCATCCGACCCGGTGGGCAGATCAGTTCTTCCGACAGAACCCTCAAATACCGTATCTCCGCAGATAAGCAATCTTTTATCCTCTATATAAAAGGACATGCTGCCCTCCGTATGTCCGGGAGTCTTGATGCATTTGATCTTTAATCCCCCTGTCTCAAGAATCTCGTTGTCCTTAAGCCAGTGATCCGCTTTTAAGGTCACTTCCTCGTCTCCGTATGCCATTTCCGTTCCGGAGCAGTTCAGTATAGCGTTTGAAAGGAGCGCCTCTTCATCCTCCGATGCATAGAGAACACTCTCCCAGCCCTCGTCCCGGGAAAGCCTTATGAGCTCCGGTGCTCCGGTAATATGATCAAAATGCCCGTGGGTAAGTATTATGGATGAAAGCTTCAGTCCGCTTTCCTTAATAAAGGCGAATACCCTTTCCCCGTCATCTCCCGGGTCAAATACAACAGCTTCCTTCGTATCTTCATTGCAGAAAATGAAGCAGTTGGTGCCTGCCGGTCCCAAAACCATTCTTTTAATCTTTATTTCCATAATTCAGGCTCCCGTTGTCCTCTCTATATCCAATACGCCCTGGACAGCTCTCAGCTTGTTTACGATATTATCCAGCTCCTTTGTGCTGTGAATGTTAAATGAAACGGATAAGGTGACTACATTCTGCTTGTTCACACGGCTGTTTACGCCCATGATGCTGATATTGTCCTCAGTAAATATCCTGGACACATCCACCAGAAGTCCGTTCCTGTTATTGGCAAAGATATTGATATCCGCCATGTATTCCTCATCGGCGTTTCCCGCATCCTTCTGCCAGTCCGCTTCTATCAGCCGTTCCCTGTCAGGCTCCTGCATGTTCATCACGTTTATACAGTCAGTACGGTGGATGGAGATACCCCTGCCCCGGGTGATATATCCCACTATCTCATCTCCCGGAAGAGGGTTGCAGCACTTGCTGAAATGGACCGAAACATCTGTTACGCCTCTTACAATAATTCCGCCCTCGCTCTTATGGAAAACGTTTTTTCTAACGCCCTCTCCCATATTGGACAGAGCCTCTTCATCCGTAAGGTGGCGCTGATGATCCATCTCATATCTTTCCACCATACGGTTTACCACCTGGCCCTCTTTTAAGCCGCCGTGGCCTATGGCTGCATAGACGGAATCAAAATCCCTGAAACGGTATTTGTCTATCACTGCCTGCTGGTATTCCGGCTTCATTATGTCTTCCTGCCTTATGGCATGAGACTTGCAATACTCAGCAAACTGTGCCTTGCCTTTTATGATGTTGTCTTCCTTAAGTTCATTTTTGAACCACTGGTTGATTTTTGATCTGGCCTGGGTCGATCTTACTATCTGCAGCCAGTCCCTGCTGGGGCCGTGGGAGTTCTGGCTGGTGATTATCTCCACCTGGTCCCCGTTCTGTATCACATAGTCGATGTTTACCAGTTTGCCGTTTACCCTTGCTCCCACCATTCTGTTGCCCACTGCGCTGTGAATTGCATAAGCAAAGTCAACCGTGGTGGAACCGGAGGGAAGGTTCTTTACCTCACCTGTGGGGGTAAAGGCATAGACAAAGTCGGAGAACAGGTTCAGATCGCTCTTTAAGAGGCTCATAAACTCTCTGTTATCCGACAGGTTCTTCTGCCACTCCAGTATCTGCCTGAGCCAGGAGAGCTTTTCTTCTTCGCTCTCATCAGGCTTGAGCCCGTTTGATGTCTCCTTATATTTCCAATGGGCCGCTATACCGAATTCCGCGGTCCTGTGCATGTCGTAGGTTCTTATCTGTATCTCGAAGGGTGTCCCGTTGGAGCCGATGAGTGATGTATGCAGCGACTGGTAATTATTGGCCTTTGGCATGGCTATATAGTCCTTGAACCTTCCGGGTATGGGCTTATACATCTCATGTATCATACCGAGAGCCGCATAACAGTCCTTCACGTCATTAACTATTATCCTGACTGCAAAGAGGTCATAGATCTGGTCCAGGTTTTTATGCTGGTTCACCATCTTCTTATATATTGAGAAAAAGTGCTTTACCCTGCCGCTTATGGTGGCCTCTATTCCCGCTTCCTTCATTCTTTCGGATACTTCGTGGACTATGTCTTCCACGAATTCTTCTCTTTCGCTCTTTCTCTGCGCTATCTGGCTTTTCAGCTCCTGATAGACCTCGGGCTTCAGCACCTTTAAGGACAGGTCGTCAAGCTCCACCTTTATCCTGCTTATTCCCAGCCTCTGGGCTATGGGGGAATAGATGTCCAGGGTTTCCCTTGCTATCTCCTGCTGTTTTTCCGGGGGCTGGAACTGCAGGGTCCTCATATTATGCAGCCTGTCCGCCAGCTTTATGATTATCACCCTTATGTCCTTTGCCATGGCAAGGAACATTTTTCTTAAGTTGTCTGCCTGGAACTCCGCCCTGTTCCCGTGGTAGGTCAGCTTGTTTAATTTTGTGACGCCGTCCACCAGCTCAGCCACGTCACTGCCAAATTCCCGCTCCAGGTCTTCCTTTGTCATGATGGTATCTTCCACCACGTCATGTAAGAGCCCTGCCACTATGGTTTCCTTGTCCATTTCCAGATCCGCAAGGATGGTGGCGGTGCTTAAGGGATGGATGATATAGGGTTCTCCGCTCTTTCTCCGCTGGTCCTTATGGGCTTCATCCGCGATATTATAGGCCTTTTCTATAAGACTTATATCATCCGAGGGGTGATACCGTTTCACGATCTCTATCAGGTTGTTATAGAGTACCTCCGGAGAAGTATAATCCTCTACCGCATACATCCGCCGGTTATCAAATACTCCGTTTTCGCTCATGGTATCACCTCCTTTCAAAAATAATAGTATCTATTCAGAATCCTTCGGATTCTGAATAGATACACGCATTCGGTCATTAGAGTTGCGCCTAAAGGCGC
>CAMJPM010000058.1 GCA_946407725.1 uncultured Lachnospiraceae bacterium | reverse complement strand
CCAAAGTACCTGCCTGAAAACCCGGTATCTACCTAAATGACCTGATAGTTGTGAACAACATTCCCCTGATGAATATACACATCAAAGGAATGCTGTTAATAATCTGAAGAATAAGGAAACCCCTTCCCTATTGACTCTGTATGCATAAAAATCATACCCCTCGTATCTCATGTAAACCTTTTAAGAAGTATTATATCCGTTCTGGAAAATACTTCAAGTGGTTGTAGCTTATAGGCAACATAAAGGCAGCCCTTGCCGACTGGCTTTCCATTCAATCATAAGCCTTCCCCTCTGGGGAAGGCTAAAATGACATTATTAGCGCAGTTACCGCTTTAACCTAAAACGGATTTCATGAACTCCTCTTCGGAGATCTCTCCTTTGATAAGGGAAATGAGATCCGGCAGTGTTTCTTTTATGTCAAAAAAAGCAAGCCGCACCGCATCCTCAAGGAGCGCCGAAAAGGATGCACTGTCAAGCTCCGGCACTGCCGGCAGTGTATAGCGGTATATAAGGTCTCCCGCTGTCAGGCTGTCATCCTCACCCTCCCTCATTTCTATGCTGTAATGCCCGCCCTCAAGAGTTGAATCCAGTACATTCATGGAAACGAAAACATTAAACAGCTTATCCATTGACAGGCCGCCCAGATCCATGATCCTCCCCTGAAGGACGAAAAAGGAAATGCCGTCCATTCCCTCACCCTGGGGCATGAAAGCCGCGTCCAGGAAGATTTCCTCTCCTCCCGGCATCTGTCCAAGATAAATGGAAAGGGCTGTATTCTCCTCATTAAGCTCTGCCGCGATCTTTTTTTCATTAAGGCTGCCGCAAAGGGCTGAAAGAGCCTTCTTTTCATTATTAACCGTATCTGCCATAGCATTTTACCTCTTATTATAGCGCCAGCTTGGCTGCAATCTGTGAAATACTGGGTTTTCCGGGGTCTCCCGACTTCTTCGGATAACGTACCTTAAGTCCAAGGCTCTTGACAAGGTCATAGCAGGCTTTTGAGAGCTCAGTGATATTATCTTCTTCTTCGTCATCGGGAACCGGTATCAGCTGCTCAGTTTTTTCATCATAGTCATACAGTGTTTCCTTCTTTTTGGCCTTTTTATCCTTTTTTATTATTGGCTTTTCCTTATCACCGTTTTCATAAAACAGGTTGTCATGAATAAACGCCGCATAGTTCTTCATCATATGCTTATACAGACTTTCATAGGAGGTGAACCCAAGCTCTGCCGCCATATGCTCCTTTAATATCTTCTTAGAGGAAGAAATCTCATCCTTATTCATTTCATTAAGCTTTTCCCCGTAAACATCCCCCATGGTCTTGTCAAGCTGCAGGTAATCGTCCGTTGCGGCTTTTTTTCTGTATTTATCAGCGCAGTAATTGGCGATCTTTGTGCCTATGGCAACGCCGACGGCTACTGCCCCCCATGCAACCGCAATTATGGGAGCAGCGGGAAGTGCGAACAGGGCGCATAAGGACACCCCGAGGGAGCCAACGTCCATAAGGACATTTACTCCCTTATTAGTGTATTGCTGTGCCTCATAGCGGGTCCTGAGCTTCAGTATATTATCCGCATATGCCGCATCATCGCCTTTCAGTTCGCCTTTTTTCATAAGCTTTGAAAACTTATAGTCTGCCTTGGTGAGATGGTAAATATGCTTTACCTCCACTCCATAATCAACGGCATCAACACCGAGCTTAATCGCAGCAACCGCAGCGCCTCCGGCAGAAACAGCTTTGGTGCCTATATTTGTCGCGGTTTTAAGGCCTTCACTAGCTATGCCTGCGTTCTTTAATTCTTTAGGAACCGCAAGAAGCATGTTGGCAATACCGGAAACCGGTGCCCAGGCAGTTGATATGGCGGTTGACCCTATTTTTGCCACATCAGAGAGCATATCAGTTTTTCCCAGGCCGGAATTCATGTGCCGGATAAGGTCAACTATGCCGGTAATTCCGGCTATGGCGCCCATGACACTCTGCAGTGTTGCGACACCCCCCGAGAAGAAATTAAGTTCAGACAGTCCTACAACCGTGACCAGGTTCGTGTCATTTTTTCCGGCTCCCCACATTGCAGGGATCTTATCGGCTTTTGAAAAAAGAGAAAGGGTCTGGTTATAAAGGAATTCACCGGTCTCCGGATCTTTTTTCTTGAATCCCTTCGCGTAATTTGAAGCTGCTTTTTCTATTATCTTTCCGCTGTCCTCATCGCTAATTAGCTCAGGTACATCCGGTGAAAGCGCCATCTCCCTGATGGAATCCAGGCTCTCGCTCAGCTCGAAATCAGCTCTTTTCAGCTCATTAAGCCTGAAGGCAGCCTCTTTTGCGGTATCATCCGCCTTTTTCCTTTTCTCTTTCTTATGTACCCAGGCGCTGTCCCTTTCAGTAATGGCATAACGGCATTCCACCAGGGACTTCAGATAATCCGTTAAGGCCTCATTTCTTTTCGACTCAAGCCGGATAAGCTCATTTTCTTTTCGGGCAATCTCCTTGATATCATCATCCTTTATTTCATCCTTGTCTTCCGCTTCCCTGAATGCCTCCACCCTTTCATCCGCCACTTTGCTTTTCCTTGAAAAGCTGGCGAGGGAACGGACAGTTTCGGCGATATCATTGTCCTCAATGATCTCCATGGCGGCTTCCACCTTTTCCCAGGAAATGCCGGGACGGAAGCGTTTGCTTATGGATGAAAGTGCGCGCCGCTTTCCCTTGAAGTGTCCGGTCTGGATCTTATCCATGAAGATTTCCACATTGGGAACGTATCCCAGCTGGGAAATGGTTATATCTACCGCATCAGGGTTCTCCAGATGATCCTTCTGGATAAGGTAATACATCATGAGCCTTTCCCTGGCGGGAAGGGAAAGGATCTTATCCAGGAAAGCCGGATTTCCGCCGGATTCATCATAATTGCTTATAAGGAAACGGTCTACGTCATAGATCCCCCGGAGCTGCTCGGTGCTTAAGTCATCATCCCTAAGCTGCTCCCTGGGCTTTTCCTCTTTCTTATCGATCCTGAACGCATTCTCCCTTATCTTCTGCAGGACACTTTCGTCCTCCTCATCCCCGAATCTCTTCTGATAGGCAGTTTTGCTCTCCTCTGTGTCCCCTTTTAGTCCCATTAAGATAAAGAACTCTTCGGTGTCCATGTCGCTGTTGTCGGATTCAAAGAAATCCATGAGGATAGTGAACCTCTCGAGAAGAAGGTCTATCTCGTCTGTCCTGGCATTTTCCCCCAGCTCCGACAGATACAGCTCCTTGTATTCTGCTATCACGGGTGAAAAGGGCTTCGCTATCCTGTAAAGCCGTTTAGCCTTGGCAAGAGCAGAAAGAAAGGGGTCATCTATAAGCTTTCCCTTGAGATCCCGGAAGGTCATGAGGAATTCCCTGCCCTTTTTAGCAGTCTCATCCCTCTGCTCCTTTACGGTATAGGTATTAAGGATCTCCATCAGGGATTTATTGCTCTTTAAAATGGCTTCCCGTGTTATGGAATCGATCTTTAAGGAGCGGACCACACGGTCCCTTTCAATCCTTGCCCTGGGGGAAAGGACATGGTCTTCCTTCATCTGCCGTATCTGTGCAGCATGCTCCTCCTCATCTTCTGTACGGTTTTCCATTACCGCAGGCTTCATGATAAGGACTTCCATATCCATGAGGTCAGAATAAGTATCTAATTTCTCTTTCTGAGCTTTATTAAGCTCCTCGTTCTCCAGACCGTTTTCCCGTATTTCAAGGTCATCCTCAAGTACAGCCTTCAGCATTACGGCATCATCATGGGTGAAAAAGGAACGTTCCTCGTCCTTCTCTTTCTGCTCCTGGAACTTTTGGTCATTTTCCGCGCCAACAGGTTCTTCCCTTTTGGTAATCGACTGCATCAGCGCCTGCTGGACCGTAATACTTCTTTTCTGAAAAACCGAATCATTTGCGTCGCTCATAACTTGTACCTTGTACCTTGCTGCAGGCAAATGTGCTATGTAACACATCTTTGATGTGTTACCAGTAACAGGTCAGAGACCTGTTACATGCATCGGTGACGTGCCTGCGCGGCACCGATGAAAGTTTTCAGCTCCCCAGGAACAGCATATATTCCTGTACAATCATCTCCCTTTCCGGAGGATTGAAGGCCTGGGACATGATATAAGATGTTTTTTCGCTGCAAAGCTCCAAAATCACCAGGATATCATCCCCCATGATGTCTCCCGCATCTTCAACCACATCCAGTAAAAGTATGGGGAAAAGCCCCATATTGTTTATTTCATTCGATAGATAAGGCGCCGGTATGTAGACATCTCTTTCACCGGCCTTTTTCGCTATTACCGCGGCAGCGATCTCCTTATTTCTAACAATAAACCGGGAAAAACCATCATTAATGCCATTAAGGTCAAAGTAAAAACCGGTCTCCTTTTCTCTGGCACGGAACGCGGCAAGGGTCCGCTCCTCCAGCTCCGAAGCCTTCAGTGTCTTCAGGTTTTTGCTTCTGTTTTTCCGAAAAAGCTCAGACATGAAAGAATTCATCAGATCCGGATAACGGTATACCAGAAGCTTCCCGTCGGAGGTAAGGGGAACGAATTGTCTCCTGACAAGAAATTCCATCATGTCCTTTGCTTCCCTGAATTTGGAATATATCTTGCAAAGGATATTTATCATCCCTTTTTTCTTCATATAATCCCTGCTGTATTTAAGGAGGGCTGAGGCAGCGCCTGTTTCCCGGTATTCCTCCATAGTGAAAATGTATTCCAGCCAGATATCCCTTGAGGCTCCGACAGGTCTTGAAAAAACGGCATAGCTTAAAAGCTTCCCGTCCTCCACTGCCGCAAGGATACAGCTTTCCAGTCCTCTGTTTTCAAGACAATACCTGACATATGGCGGCGCCGTGGAAGCAAGCACCCGATTATCAGGAAGCACGTGATAAAAATTCATATGCTACCTCCCACAGATCTTTAACAGGACAGAGACATAGCTCCCGGCAACTGAAAGCGACAGCGCAGCCGCAGAGTCTGCCTCCTCCGTAATCTCTTTTTCACTGAAGCTGTCTCTTACAGGCACCCTTAAGCTGTAAAAGATCACATTTTCCACGGGATCATAGGAGAATCCGCCAAGGGGGATCCTGGAATTAATGTCGGCGATCTCCGCGGAGAGTGCGGGGAGCTTATCATCTTCTATTTCATCAAGGACACTGATCCTTGCAGTAAAGATCCGGGGCCCGTCCCCGATAAAATAGAACTCCCCCACTGCTTCATTTGAAATGCTCCCGAATCCCTTTAACCATACGACAAGCATATCCGTACCAAGTCCGCTTTTCTCTTTTTCAATGAGATCCGCTTCCTCCATACCGTTATCAAGGAAAGACCGGAGCAGTTTTTCCAATACAGGCTTTGTATCCATAATGTCCTCCGAAATAAATTACTGAACAGTTACCGATATTTTACAACAGGCTTGCCGAAATATAAACCCCGGGGACGGAGTTAGTGGTCCAAAAAATGATCCATAAACCCCGTCCCCGGGGCTCATGGCTTACTTATTGCGGATATGCTTTATTCGTTGTATTATTACTACATGTCAAACATCGTAATAAAAACTAGGGGACTTTCCTCAAGGATCATATTCGGTACCGTATTCCTGCTTCTTATATTCGGTATACTTCAGAGCCTTACCGGATATGCCCAGTTTACGAAATCCCTTACAAAGGAATATAACGAATCTGCCTTCAGGACTGCAGAAACCGCTGCAACCCTTATGGACGGGGACCACATACAGGACTATCTGGACTCGGAAGGCAGCAGTGACGAATACCAGCTGATGGCAAAAAGGCTGTACACACTCTGTCAAAAGCAGAATGTGACGCTTATCTACGCTATCTGTCCGGATCCCGGAACCTACGATGAATTTACTCTGGTGGTAAGCGTAAAGAACGAAAAAAGTGATTATGATCCCTGGCCCATCGGCTACAGGCGCAAGACCACAAACGAAGAATACCGCGGGATCTATGCGGACATATATGAAAACGGACTTGAAAGAGGAACCGTACTCCGCACTGAGGATTTAAGCGGCAAAGAGCCTCATATAACATCTCTGATACCAATAAAGAACAGTAAAGATGAAGTAACCGCAATACTTTGTGTGCAGCGCCCCATGGAAGAACTTAAGGAAGCGCGGCGCGGCTTCCTTATAAGGGTACTTTTCGCAACACTGCTGCTCTCGCTGCTGGCATCAATCTCCACCTATTTCTTCTTAAAGAAGCACTTTGTACATCCAATGCAGACGGTTACCCGTGAAGCCCAGAGATTTGCAAAGGAAAACACCGCAGCAAAGGAAGATCTTCTTAAAAATATCAGTAAAATAAGTGAAATTGAAACCCTTGCGGAGTCTATAGACCGAATGGAGCTGGACACTCTTCTCTTTGTAGAAAAGCTCACAAAGATGACTGCAGAGAACAAGCGCATCAGCACCGAGCTTTCCATCGCCAGACGGATCCAGGCAGCCATACTCCCCAATGAATTCCCTCCTTTTCCCGGAAGGCATGATTTTGACATCTATGCATCAATGACGCCTGCAAAAGAGGTGGGGGGTGATTTCTATGATTTCTTCCTGATTGATGAAGATCATCTGGGACTGGTGATCGCCGATGTCTCCGGCAAAGGTGTACCCGCCGCCCTCTTCATGATGATCGCAAAGCTTTTAATCAAGCTTCGGGCCTATTCCGGAGGGGATCCCGGAGATATGTTGTCAGATGTCAGCGGAACGCTGTGTGAAAGGAACCCCATGGAGCTCTTTGTGACCTGCTGGTTTGCAATCATAACGCTCTCAACCGGTGAAGGATATGCCGTAAATGCCGGACACGAACACCCGGTTCTCAGGCATGCAGACGGCAATTACGAATTTGTGAAATATAAACACCTGATACCTCTTGCGGCAGTGGATGGTATCAGCTACAAATCCCATGAATTCAAGCTTCTTCCCGGAGACAGTGTTTTCGTATATACCGACGGTGTCACCGAGGCTGAAAACAACGAAAACGAATTGTTCGGTGAAGATCGTCTCCTTGCCGGCTTAAACCTGGATCCAGGAGCCGATCCCGAAGAGAGCCTTAAAAATGTAAAAAAAGAGATCGACTCCTTCGTTTCAGGAGCCGACCCCTTTGATGACATAACAATGCTTGGGATCCGCTACAACGGTCCCGGCCGATGACTGCCTTCCCTTTACCTAAGCGCCTTTTGCCTCTTATGGCCGGTATCAGCACTTCCTACCTGTCAGTGAAGATCTTCAGCCGTAATGGATCTGACGTTTACGGTTCTTCCGTCATTGGATGCCGGTAAGGACAGTTCACCGCTGTTTATCATGTTTACAGCCTTCTGCCGCATTTTGGGATCATAGCTTACACCCGTAAGACGCCAGTTATCATTGCATTCCGGACTTATGGTGCCTTTCTTTACATTTTTAATATAATCGCCGATAAGCTCCCTGATGCCTCCAATTTCACCGTGTACATCCTTTTCAAGGAGAACCGGAAGCTCCTCTTTTTCACTGTAGACTATCCCGGGTGTAAGTAATGAGGAATTTGCCCTGTAATCATTTACAGCCAGGATAAATTCATCATCGGCTTTAACAGGTCTTCCGTCAGGCCAGGTAAGGTTCTTTATCCTCTTACCCTCCGGTTCGGAAATATCTATCTCATAATTTACGCCCTCGAACATATCGTAGAGATATACCCTCATTTTATCATTAAATGAAATGGTAAGGTCTCCCGGATGGAAGGTATTGTAATATTCCGCCGAGGATTCCATGTATTTCTTCAGCTGCGCCCCTGTCATACGGAGTGTATAAAGAGTATTTGCATATTTATAAATACGGGAAGTGTCTTTTTTCCTTATATCGCCGGGATAGAGGTTGGCATTGGCGGAAAACAGAGCCGCAGCCGAAACATCTGCGCCCGTATAGTAAAGCTGTACCCTGTTTATCAGATCTATAAGCGCCGTATCCCTGAGCTGGGCTTCCGGGATCCCCTTTACCTCATTTTTCGGAGCCAGCGGCCCGCCTGTAAGCTCTCCTATAACCTGTTCTGCATCAGCTCTTGCATATTCATGATATTCTGAAAGAAGCTTAACGATTTCGGGATCTTCTTTATAGTCTTTAATATCTACAATCTGAAAATCCCTGTCCATCACCTTCCAGCTGCCGTCCTTGTTTTCAAGCGAAAGATCAACAACTGCCATTGTCTGGGCCATGTTTTTATTCTGTACGGTAAGGATCCCGTTAATAAATTCTCCCTCTATCTCTCCATGTGAATGGGCGGATATCATGAGATCAAATTCCGGACAGGATCTCAGGATATCGGATACACTGGAATTTTCAATATTGAAATCCCGGCCAAGCCCCATGTGGTAAACTCCGATCAGCACATCATACTTTCCATTTATACTGTCTATGATGCTGCGGGTTTCTTCAAGGGCATCCGTAGCAGTATATCCTTTGAGATTTTCCTTATCCCATCTCATGATCCCCGGAGTGACCATTCCGATGACCGCAACCCGGAGTCCGTTTTTTTCTATTATCGTATAGCCATCCGCAACGGACTTCCCGCTTTCGTCATATAAATTTCCGGTAAGTACCTTGCAGTCAAGGTCGGAAACGGTCTTATAAAAAACCTCCATGCCGTAGTTGTATTCATGGTTTCCCGGCACAAAAACATCATATTTAATGGCATTTAATCCCTGAACCATGGGGTGGACATCATCTTCTGAAATAAAGATATCTGCGTTGTTATCCTGAATGAGATCTCCGCCGTCAAGGAGCAGGGTTTCATCATTACGGTACTCTGACAATGCAGTAGAAAGCTGGCACAGGCTGCCGGAATAGCTTTCAGAATCAGTGGCATAATCCCAGGGCATAAACTTTCCGTGAAGATCGCTGGTTCCGATGATACGAAGGGTCTTTGTTCCGCTCCCAGGTGCGGTCTCTGTCCCGTAGGAAGCCTCTGTTCCGAAAGAATCCCAGTTTTCGGGAAAAGCCTCTATCCCGAAAGAAGCTCCGTTTCCCCCGGAAGATCCCGGAATAAAAACACATCCGGATAAAACAAGCGCCAGAATGATGCCTGTAACTATAAATATTTTAATTTTTCCTGTATTGATTATTTCATTCAGCATATAAAAATCTTACCATAAAGCTATATTATAGTAAACAAAATACATCAAGCACAATCCCTCTTGAAATCGTATCGGTCGCATACCTGAAGATATCCCTTTTCGGAACTGCAGCTAAGATATACCGCTTACGAAATACCGGCACACCGTCCAAGAGTCATACGGACGACGAATGGGCTGTGATAACAAATTTGACCTTATGAGGTTTTACATTTAAAATCAGATTATCATGAAAGAAAAATTGCTTTTTACAATTACACTGATTTTTATTTGCCTGATAATAATGCTGAACGGCTGCGGCGGCGGAGAAGGCATGACCTACCGTGAAAGATATTATGCAAAAAAAGCAGCTGAGGAAGCCTCCTCTTCCAAAAAGAAAAGCGGTAAAGATAAGCAGGATGTTAAAAAGAAAAGCGGCAAAGATAAGCAGGATTCCAAAAAGAAGGACGGAAAACCTGGGTCAGAAACCACTGACTACCCGGGTGATGATGAGTTTTCAGATGATACGGAAACTGAAACGGCAGATAACCCGGAGGATAGTAAAATATCCTCAGAAAATGATACTAAAAAGAACGGCAAAGTGAAGTTCTCTACGGTCCGTAACGACGACACCCCTGTTTCCTCCTGGTCTCCTGAGGGATCGCGGGAGGACTACGGGGAACAGTTCGGGGAAAAGTCCGGATTTTACCGGAAGCTTTCCTCCGGGGAGAATGTGAATGTTCTTATAAACGGGGACTCCATAGGAGCCGGCGGAGGCTCAACAGCAGGTAATTCCTGGACAGACCTTCTGAAGGAATACATAGAAACCGAGTATCAGGTGAGCTGCAACATGACCAATATCTCCATGGGCGGAAACCAAAGCTATGCCGGGTATGTGAGGGAAAGCATACTTGATGACGATACTGCCTACGACCTGATGGTCATCTGCTACGGGGAAAATGACGACACAAAGGCAGTCCCCGCAGAGTATGAAGCACTGATAAGGGGTGCAATGAGGAAATATCCTTCCTGTAATATGATCTCCATCCTTGAAAGCTCCCAACGGGATTATACAAAAAAGATAGAAGCCATTGAGGAGCTCTGTGAATACTACGATATTCCCACCGCCGATACCATTGCAGCCTTTAATGAAAGCGGCAGGGAATATAATGAGCTGACTGTGGACGTGAAGCATCCGAATGACGAGGGCTACAGGCTCTATTTTGAAACAGTAAAAAAGGTAATTGAAAGTGAAGTAAAGAACGATTCCGGAGTGGACTGCATTGCAAGAAAGCCGGCGAATCCTGAATCCTCCGTATATGAGAGCTTCAGATATTTTCCCGCCGGGGAGTTTGTGAGAAAGGATCCCCTGACATACGAGCTTTCACTTAAATCCCCTGTAAACGGCGTTATCGGGCTATATCATCTCTTCTGCCCTTCAAGCGGGGAAATAGTGATAAAAGCGGACGGGAAAGAGATCATCAGAAGGCCCATGGAATGGACCCAGGACTATAGCGCGGATTTTATCTACAAACACGACAACATCATAAGAAGCGCCAGAGAAAGTATAGAGATCAGCTTCCCCACTGTGGAACTCTCAGAGGGATTTAAAGGGATGGTTTTCAGCTCACCGTAAACACCACTCTGTTTTCTTCAATCTCCTTATTGCAGCTGTACTCAATATTATTTGCAATACTGGATAAAAGTGACAGGGACAGACGGTTATCACTTTCCCTGAAGTCAAAGGCCTCTCCCTTATAAATGACGGCAATCCTGCATAAAGCATCATCCACAGAGTATTCCACCGAGATGTTGATATCCGGATCCCTGTACCGTGGAAGCAGGATTCCCCACACCAGCTCCTCCAGGGCAAGCTGTATACGGTATTGCATAGAGGGTAAGATATCGTTTATTAAAAGGTAATGGTTAAGTCCCTCTTCAAAAGCACTGTGGCTTGTGCTTTCAGAGGTGATCTCCGTCTCAAAGACCTTGAGCCTGTGTATGAACCTGCGGGTCAGCTCTTTTGACGGATATAAAAATATTTCGTCCGGTGTTCCCTCTTCATAGATGCCGCCCTTATCCATATAGAAAACCCTGTTTGATATGGAACGGGCGAAATTCATCTCATGGGTAACGATAAGCATGGTCCGTCCGCTCTTTGAGAGTTCCCGGATCACATTCTGCACCTCCGATACCATGGTGGGATCCAGGGCACTGGTGGGCTCGTCCATCAGTATTACCTCCGGATCCATACATAGGGTTCTTGCTATGGCGACCCGCTGTTTCTGGCCTCCGGAGAGCTCATCGGGGTAGCTTAAAGCCTTATCGGAGAGCCCGACCCGGCTTAAGAGTTCCATTCCCTTGTTATATGCGTCCTTTTTACCTGATCCTAACAGATCCACAGGCGCCGCCATAATGTTTTCAATGACGGTCATATGTCCGAAAAGATTGAAGGACTGGAACACCATGCCGATCCTTCTCCTGGCCTTCCTGATATCATAGCCCTTTGAAGTGATATCCACCCCGTTAAAGATGATTTGTCCGGAGCTTGGTTTCTCCAGCAGGTTAATGCACCTTATAAAGGTTGATTTCCCGGTTCCCGAAGGACCGATCACCGATATCACGTCCCCGTCATTTATCGTAACGTTGACATCCTCAAGGGGCGTAAGGGTTCCGTATTCTTTTCTTAAGTGCTTTATTTCAATCATCTGCCATGATCCTCTTCAGGATATCCTCAGGAGAGCGCATTTTAGGATCCGTGGATCTTTCGATCCTTTTTACAACGGTTGTAAGTATCCACTCTAAAATAAAATAGATGACAGCTACGGAGATCAGCGGAAAAAATGCATCATAGGTCCGCCCTCTCACTATGTCACCTATTTTTGTAAGATCCAGTACCGCTATATAGCCCACTACTGCAGTAGCCTTGATCAGCGCCACTACCTGAGCTTTATAGGCAGGAAGAAAATGTGGAAGCGCCTGGGGAAGAATCATCCGGAAGAAAGCATGGATATCCCCGTATCCCAGGGCATAGGCCGCTTCCGTCTGTCCCTTTTCAACTGCTCCAACGCCGGTTTTCAGCATATTATAAACAATGGAAGCATAGAACATGGTAAAGCCCATGACCGCCACATAATCCCCTCTTATCCGGATCCCGGCAAATACAATATAGTAAAGGATCATAAGAAGGACTACGGTGGGAATGCCCTGCACAAACCAGTCAAAGATCCGCGCAAAAGCGTTTGCGATCCTGTTACCCTTCCGGCAGGCCATGAATATGAGGAATCCGAAAAACGTTCCTAAGATTATTGAAAGAACCGTAATGAAAATGGTTGTTAAGATACCGGACAGAAACAGTTTATATCTGTCCTCTTTTATAAAGGTCTTTTCAAAGCTGTCCTTTACGGATGAGAGCAGCTTTGAAACAGTATTATCACCTGCACCGTCGCTCTCCGTATCACGCACCATCACGCCGTTACTCTCCAGGTACAGGATATCGGAGAATGTGATCTCTTCTGCCCTTTCCGGTGACATTTGCAGATTGGAGGCGATGATATCGATTTTTCCGGACTTCAGGCCATTCACTATGGAGTCCCAGTCAAAGGTCATAAACTCAAGATCTGCTTCAAGATATGCTGCCAGGCGGTGCATAAGCTCAATATCATATCCAGTAAGGGCGTTGCTTTCGTAAAAGCTGTAGGGCTCCACATCCCCGGTGGTACCCACCATAAGATGGCAGCGCACTGACACCGGCTCTTCTATCTCCGGCATTTCAAAATCATGATTGATAACCCAGCGCTCGTACATGTCATCCAGGGTGCCATCCGCCTTAAGCTCACCGATAAATCTGTTAACCTCTCCCTCCAGATCAGGGATCATGGAAATATCTGATATGCCCAGGGCAATCTTTGTAGGATCGCCCAGGGTCTGATCCAGCAGCTTAACCCCTTTAAGCCCGTTCTTTATGGCAAGCTCCATCTGTTTTTTATCGTAGACATAGGCATCGATCTTTCCCTGGGATAAGGCCTCGTATCCGGAAAACTTCTCCATATAGAATAATTCTGCCTCCGGGAACATTTTGCTTACAAGGTACTCCTGGATGGAGCCGTTGGAAACCCCAATTCTCACTCCGGGTTCCGACAAAAATGCAAGCTGATCTTCACTGTTTTCCTCTCCTCCATAGGAAGACACTGCAAGAAACAGTGTAAAAACAGTCACCAGCAGAACTGTGAGCAGGATACATGCAGGTTTTTTTGCATTTTTAAGTGTTTTATTCATTCCTTGTTGCCGCAGGCAGGAAAAGCCCATCGGTGACGTGTTTATGCGGCACCGATGGAATTTTGGAAGTATTACTTTCATAATTTACTAAGAGCGGTTGTAAGCGGAAAGCTTTATGAGATAAACAATGAGCAGCGCGCATGCCGCAATGATCCCCGCCGGATAAGAAACCATGGCACTCATCTTCAGGCCCTCATCCGCCATTAAAATATAGGTAACACTTACTGCCGTCATAAAGGACGCCGGAAGTGCCGTAATAAGGCTTGCTATCTTTTTCTCCGATGTTTTCAAAAGATATGCGGTGGCAACCCAGAGGGCTATCATGGCAAGGGTCTGATTGCTCCAGGAGAAATATCTCCAGAGTACGTTAAAGTCCAGCTGTGTTAAAACAGCTCCAAGCCCGAGAAGGGGAACGGTTATCACAAGCCTGTTACGGATATGTTTCTGTTCAAGCTTCGTGATCTCCGCCAGTATGAGCCTTGCCGAGCGGAAAGCGGTATCGCCTGAGGTTATGGGGCAGGCTACAACACCTACTATAGCCAGTACTCCGCCCACCTTTCCAAGCAGACCCGTGGAAACATCATATACCACTCCCGACTGTCCCATCTCTCCAATGGCGCTGCTTAAGGCTTCCGTAGCGCCGTAAAATGCCACTCCTCCTGCAGCCCAGATAAGGGCTATAACGGACTCCGAAAGCATTGCGCCATAGAATATCTTTCGTCCGAGTTTTTCGGACTCAATGCACTTTGCCACCATGGGTGACTGGGTGGAGTGAAATCCGGAAATGGCACCGCAGGCCACGGTTATGAACATGAAGGGCCAGATAGGAAGTCCCGAAGGATGCTGGTTTTCAAAATGGATCTCCGGGATCGTATATCCGCCGGCTACTATTCCGAATATTATTCCCGCCGCCATCATTATAAGAACTGCGCCAAACACAGGATAAAGCTTCCCTATTATCTTATCGATAGGCAAAAGGGTGGCCAGGACATAGTAAACGAGGATCACTATGATCCAGAAGGAATTGCCGAAGGTTTCCGGAGTAAGCCTTGCCAGAAGCGCTGCCGGAGAAGTGACAAATACGGTTCCCGTAAGTAAAAGCAGCAAAACAGAGAACACCCTCATGAACCACATAGCCCCATTTCCAAGATATATGCCGCTCAGCTCTGCAATTGAGGCTCCGTCATGCCTTTCGGAGATCATTCCCGACATGTAATCGTGAATACCTCCCGCCAGCACTGACCCGAATATGATCCATAAGAATACCACCGGGCCGAAACATGCTCCCATGAGGGCTCCGAAGATCGGACCTGTTCCCGCAATATTCAATAACTGCACCAGAAACGCTTTCCAGGTGGGAAGCGGGATAAAGTCCACACCGTCCTGTTTAGTATAGGCAGGTGTCTTCCGGTCATCCGGAGAAAACACCTTATCTGCCAGCCTGCCGTAAAAAACATAACCGGCTATAAGTACCAAAAAAGAAATAATCAGTGAAATCATAATTAAAAACACTCCCTGGCCGCAAATATATAAAAATCATCAGACTTTAAGTTAACCGCTTCAAAAACCTTTATCATAGAGGAGACCATGTCATCATTTCTTGGCAGGAATACTACCCTGCCATCTTCGGAAAGCTTCCCCTTCTCTTCCCTCTCACTTAAACGTTCAAAGAGAAAACGGAAGGTCAAAAGCTGTACCGTGCTGTTCTTTCCCCTCACGGATAAGAGCTCAACAATAATATCATTCCCGTATTCCGAGCACAGCATGAAGGACAGAAGGTCTCCCTTTTCATTAAAAACACAGGAGCTTAAATAGGGGTTGAAACCTGACTTTGTGACTACATCACCGTTATATCCAAGGGAACTGATATACTCCTTAAGGGAATTTAAATCCCTGCCCCTTAAGGAGCTCACAGGGCGCACCGTGCCTTTGATATTCTTAAATAATATATCCTTGGCGGTCTTGTTTCCGATCATCCCTTTCTGGGGGAAGTAATAGATGTTTCCTCTTCCGGTGACTATAAATCCCAGAGACAAAAACAGCTCTTCCACACCCTCCCTGTCCTGGGGAAATTCAGCAGTAACAAAAAGGCCTCCCCTCTTTGCTCCCGCAAGAATAAGCTCTGTGATAAAAGCCCCGGCGTATCCCTTCCTGCGGAATTCCGGCAGGATATAAAGATACTCCACTTCGATATTGTAACCGCTGTCGTCCATGACGGCAGCTCCCACCACCTTTCCGTCATCAGTTAAGCCCACGGAAAAACGCTGTCCTATGGGATTATCTATGGGCTCTGAAAGTATGTCATTAAAATCAGCCTGATTTTCCTTTGTGACAGCTACTATCTCCATATCACTCCTCCACGGGAACTATCTTTCCGTCTTTGATAGTAAGCTCACCAAGCTCTGATAATACCTCTTCCTTAAATGAAAGCTCTTCTACGTCCTGGAAACCGATAAAGAATAACTGGTCAATATCCTCCCTGTTAAAGAAAAAGAGTTCGTCACTGCTGGTCATGCCTATGGGGTATATGCAGCCACAATAATCAAATATCTCTTCCATTTTGTCATTACTTAAGATACGCCCGGTAATCATGAGCTTCCTTTTTCCGCCTTGCAGGACGACAACTGAACCTATGGGCAGTAAATCCTGATACATTGTGTTTCCTCCTTATAATAAATCATTAATCCTTAATCTTATGATAAAGATATGAAATACCTTTTCTTCCGGCTTTCTTTAATGCGCCTAACAGATCATTCCAGTCAAGTTCAAGCTTGATATTAAGGCCAAGTCCCGCCAGCAGTCCTATCTCACAGCCTATATCTCCGGTGCTTACATGACCCCCCAGGGCTCCGCCGAAGGCTCCTACCTGGCCGGTAGCGGTAAATCCCAGACGCATACCAAGAACAGTAATTCCAGCTCCGATGGATCCTGAAGCCAGGGATGCGTCAAACCTGCCCCCGAAGCCAAAGCCTTTGGATTTATGCTCTGAAGTATTAAAGGTATCTATATCCTTCTTTGCAAATCCTACAAAACCTCCTATGTCTGCGCTTGGTCCCCGGCCTGCCATCTTAAAGTCCAATCCAAACCAGTTTATCCATTTATCGAAATGGAGGGAAGCCTTTATACGGCCTTTCAGGGTATCAACGCCGACTCCTCCTGAAGCTCCAAGCTGTGCCTTAACGCCTTCTGACGTATTATAGCCAACTCCGGCTCCTACCCCTCCATGGGCTCTGACAGCACCTACGCTGGCGTTTGCGCCGACATCCCAGAACCTTCTCTGATATTTTGCGCTGGCCTTGGCTGCCTTAGCCTTAACCTCAACATTTGCTTCACCGCCTAAATATGCACCCTCAGGCATGGCATTCTGATCCTTGTCGGATTTTGACTTATATGCCAGTGAAAGCCCGGTGCCTCCTATGCCTGCGGCAAAATCCAGATCGACGGAACGGGACCCGGCCTTAAAGTAAGACTGGTTTCTCTTGTTTGTGCCCCCATGGCATACAATTTTATAAGAATCCCAGTTAAAACGTTCTGTTTCTTTTTTTGTCCCTGATTTTTCAAGCTCCATCAATTCCCTGGAAATCTTAAAATAATCAGCCACACTGTCCCTGTTCTGCTGCCGGAATTCATTTTCCTTGGCCTGCAGGTCATCAGCCTTCATACCTTTCAGGTCATCTTTCATAAGGATGGTATAAAAAGGATTTGATATGAGCTCCAGCTTTTTTTCGTAATAGAGCTTCTGGTCCTGACACTCCTGCGCCATCTCCTGTATTTTTTCAAACGACGGCAGAGGTCCTAATGCTTTTGAAATCCTTTCCGGCATATAATCCTTAAGAAACCCCTCTGATTTCTGCATTTCTTCATACTCAGCTTCACTTATATTCTTTATCTTTTCACAGATGGGATGCAGCCTTTTAAGCTCGGCGTAATTTTCATTAAAAAATTTCATAAAGGCCGTATCATCGGTAAAACTCATGAAAAGCACCTGGGTATCAAGAAAGGATTTGATCTCCTCCACACTCAATACTCCGGCAGAAGCGGCCGGGGGCTGTGTATAGAGATCCTGACCCATTATATTTTTGGCGGATTTATACAGATCCCTCTTTTTACTCTCTGCTATCTTCCTCTCGGTCCGGTTTTTCCAGGAAAGGCTCCTGTCTTCGCCGAAAATACCCTTTACCACACTTTCGGAACGTTTAAACGCACCTTTTTCCCTTGTGTCATTGACCACATCATTTTCCCAGTCCAGCACGGATTGCATAAAAGTATTCAGCTGAATCTGGGGCTGGTTTACCTGAGTCTGGTTAATCTGGGTCGTATTGACCTGAACCGGATTGACATTAACGGGCTGCTGGACATTTAATTGCCCGGGAGCAGCGCCGGTACCGGTACCGGCATCACTCATTATCGACACCTCCTTTCTGCTGTTAAATGAAGTAAGTTTCGTTAAATCCTGCGAAACAGTGACTGTTCTGAACAGTTACCAACATCCTAACTATGCGTCATTATTGAGCTCATCCAGGGTCTTTCCGTAGGATGGCAGGAATTCATCCATAAAATCCCGTACCTCCGGAAATACCCTGCTCATTTCATCCACCTTTTTCCTTATACTGTTCTCAGCGGTGCGGAATTCAGAATTGCCCGCCTGTCTCTCTTCCATGCATTTTATAAGGGCGGAAAGCTTGTCCGCAGCCTTGACGAGACGGCGCATATATTTATCCTCGCTGTCATCACCGTCGCCCTTAAATATCCCTGTAAATTCAGGTTTCAGATCATCCGGAAGCTTGTTTAAGAGCTTTTCATCCGCTATATTCTCCACATCCTTATATGCACTGCGTATATTGGAATTATAGTATTTTACCGGAGTGGGCATGTCTCCTGTGATGATTTCGGAGGCATCGTGATATATGCCTATAAGAGCCGCCTTTTCCGCATGCATTTTATGACCATACCGCACATTCCCTATAATACAAAGAGCGTGGGCTATCATCGCTACCTCCAGGGAGTGCTCCGAAAGAGTCTCCTCCCTGGAATTACGCATCAAAGCCCAACGCTCAATATATTTCATCCTGGATATGGCCGCAAAGAAATTATATGCCATATTTCCTCATCACTTAAAGAAACTGATATCCTTATTAAGCCTTTCAGCTATTGTCTTCAGATCCTCAGCTGATTCTGCCAGTGTTATAACCGTAGCGTTCAGCTCCTGAACAGAAGCAGATGTCTCCTGGGAGCTTGCCGCGTTCTGTTCCGATACTGCGGAAAGTCCGCTCATGGCATCGATGACACCGGCCTTGGAAGCGTCACAGGCCTGGGCATAATTGGAAATACCCTGTACTTCCTGGACTGTGGTGGTGATACCCTTCAGGAGATCGTCGATGGCAATTGTGGTCTTCTCCATGATCTCCTTCTGGTTCTTCACTGATTCCTCTACTATAGCAGCCTCTTCAACAGCGGCGCCGGAGTCTGTGATAAGCTTCTCCATGGTCTCACGGATCTCCTTTGCGGAATTAGCGGAGTCATCGGCCAGCTGTCTGATCTCGTCAGCCACAACCGCAAAGCCGCGGCCTGCTTCTCCTGCTCTTGCTGCCTCTATGGAAGCATTGAGGGAAAGGAGGTTGGTCTGGGCCGCAATATTATTGATTGCGTCAACCTTGCTGTTGATCTCGTCTACCGCAGATCTTGTGGCCTGTATCTTCTCGGCAATGGCCTGTACGGATTCTGCCATTTCATCGGAAGCCTTAACCAGTGTTTCAAGAGCCGCCGCAGACTCTTTGGAGGTCTGGTTCATAGAATCCACCGTCTTTGAAAGGTTGCCTGCACTGTCTGTAACAGAGGCAATGCTTTCTCCCATACTGCCAACGTTCTCTGTAGCGGACTGTATATCCTGAGCCTGCTGTGTAGCTCCGTTGGCCATTTCGTTAACTGCCGTGGAAACACCGTCCGTGGTAAGGGACATCTGGGATGCAGCGTCAGCCAGGGTGGAACTGGAGCTCTCCACTTGGGCGGAGCCGTCCTTTATGTCTCCCACTATCTCCGACAGCTTGTCAATGAGATCATTTGTATCCCTGATCATGTCGCCAAGCTCGTCGTTTCTGTCCGTAAATCTCTCAGCCTTGATGAATTCTCCATGGGACAGGTGTTCGATGGAGTTTAAGTTCTCCTCAACCACAGCCGTCAGTCTCTTTGCAACGATATAAACCACCACAAGGGAGATCAGTGTAAGGATCACAAAGACCACAACAACCTTCATGATAGCGGAGGTGATAGCACTTTCAACCTCTTCCCTGGGCTCTCCGGCAAATGCCATATCTATGCTGCCGTCGGCCTGGGGCTTGGGAACATAGGCCACAAAATACTTCTTTCCGGCCACGTCCATGCTCTTTGAGGTAAATACCTGCTTTTTATTCATAACGGCATCAATAACCTCATCAGCAGCAGATGTTCCTATGGGTCTGGAGCCGTCATCCTTTACAACAGATGTGGAATATCTCTTTCCGTCAACAAACCAGGTATAATCAAAGCCCGTCTGTGATTTAAGCCAGTCCTCCACCTGGTTGTCGCCCTCTTCGGACTCTATCGTATCCGCATAATCGCTGTAGAGGTAACAGCAGCCCAGGAGTGTGCTCACTGCCCTGTCCTCAAGGATGTTCTTCATATAGACCGACATTGTGATGAGAATTGCCAGACCTACGATGAGCACCGGCAGGAAAGCCTGCAAGATAAGCTGAAACTCGATACCAAATCTTAATTTTTCCTTTTTCATTTCCATTCCTCTTTTCTTCATTTTTAGAAGCCGGAAAACATGGATATTAATCCTGTCCCCGTGAGTCGTCATCCTTGACTCTCTTAACTTAATTTCCCGATTGCATTTTATAAGCACGGGTTTTTACAATAAATATTCGT
>CAMJPM010000057.1 GCA_946407725.1 uncultured Lachnospiraceae bacterium | reverse complement strand
CCACTGGACATCTTTCCACTTGCGGTTCCGCAAGTGACTGTTCTGAACAGTTACGTGCAAACATTTAATTCATTTCCTATAATTAAAAGTCAGTAATTGGAGGATGCCATATGTCAGACGCCGGGAACAAAATGCAATTCCAGAAAAACTATTTTACAGAAGAAAATATAAATAAGGGCGGACAGGGTGCTTTTTCTTCAAAATTCAAATCATATATTACAGACGGGGAAAGCGCCTTAAAGGACAATATATACCAGACCGGCACTCAGAAAACGCGCTCGGATGTAATGAGGGACATACGTGCCGGCCTCCGTCAGAGGATGCAGGAAAATAATACCGCTTCTTCGGCTGATGCGGTCAGGATGATGCAGGAGCACAAGAATCTCCGGATAAGGATGCAGGAGGCCCTGCAGAAGGTAAAGGATGCCACAAGACAGAAAAAGCTTCTGGAAGCAAGGCTCCTTGCGGAGAAAAGCCTTCAGTCAAAAAACAATGCGGAAAATTCGGAAAGGCTGCTGTCTGATATTGTAGATAATGAAAACGCAGCACTTTCAGAAGACCTGGAGCTTTTAAGGGCGCAGCCGGAACAAACCCGCGCTTCTCAACAGAGAAGAGGCCAGGGACGTGTGCAGGGAGCAGCACTCCAGGGCCAGGGACAGATGCGTATGCCCGGAGCTCCTCTAAGGATGCAGGAACGTATACCCGGAGCCGGAAACGTACAGAGACAGGGAAACGCTCAGAGACAGGGAAACGCACAGAGGCAGGGAAACGCACAGAGACAGGCTGTCCGGAAAACCGCAGAGGATGTTTCGGAAAACGATATCCGGCAGAGAGCGGTGGATCTCAATTATCTCCATAACCTGCATGATTACTCTGCCCGGAATATCGGTCTTGATCACAGCGGAAAGATAGCCGGGCTTTTCCGGGCCATAGACAATAAGATGGAAAGGAACCGCATCCAGAAGGATATTGCTGCCCAGGAAGAGATCATAAGAGAGCAGCAGCGCGCTCTCCGTGAAAAGACCAGGGCATGGAACGAAAAGAGAAAGAAGGACTATGAAAGCGGTTCCTTCAGAAAATATTATGACGATTATGACAAAGCGATATCAAGCTACAGAGCCCTGAACAGGAGGGGCTCTGACCTTACCCCTTTACCTGCGAAGGACATAAAGGAATATGTAGGGGAATTCGACTTAGAAAAGCTTGATGCCACCCTTGAAAAACTGACCTATAACCCCTATCTAAATGCAAATGTTGAGATAAAAAACAAGAAGGCGGGAAGGGGCATCACTGACGAGGATCTTATGAAATCCCATCATAAGATCACTCTCCTCTCGGAAAAAGATGACCGGGGCATGCATATCCGCTATAAGCTGAATGAAAATTTTAAGGGCTACAAGGCTGCGAGGCAGTTTAAGGAAGATGACCCTACTGCCCTTACAGAGCGGAGCAGGGTTTTGAATAAAGAGTCAGTGAGTGCTGACCTGTTCGCCGTAAGGCTGAAGGTGGATAAGCTTGATGCCGGAGATAAATTTATTAATTCAGAGGACAATCTGGAGATAATCCAGGCAAAGACTAAATTCCTGTTCACCGGGAAGAAGGTTAACGGAGTTTATTTAAATGGCGAATTCCTGTCTGCGGACAGAAGCGTGATAAAGGGCGACAAGGATTCCTACACCATTGGAAAATTAAACACCTGGAAATATACCGCTCAAAAAGAAAAGGTCAGGAAGGCGGTACTAAAGGCGGATGCATTCCGGCTCATAAATGCAAAAACCATTCAGGTGGCTGCGGGATATGAAGCAAATAAAGCCTCACGCGCATCAGATATCCAGGAAAAGATGAAGGAGACTATCGCTGCGAAATGCGGGCTCTCCGAGAATGAGATCAATGAGTTATTCGACCAGGGCTTTGAGGATAATATCTTTAATAAACAGACCACGAGGCTTACCGGTAAGGAAGCGGAATGGGAAAATATTCTTTTCGGCAATGATGAAAAGAAGAAGAAAGCCCTGCCGGATGCGGTAAAGATAAAGGTGGCCTATGATGTGATCCGCAAGGAGATAAATGCGGATAAGAAAAATTTAAAGAACATCGTTAAGAAGAACACCCGTATCGGCAAGGCCTTTGAACTTGTATCAAAAGACCAGAAGTCGGTGATAGATCTTTCGCTTCTCCTTTTAAGCGATGACAGCCATCCGGAATTCTGGGATATGGCGAAGGATATCTGTACTAACCACATGCCATATAAATATGGTCTCCGGGTTAATGAGATAAAGGATAATGACACGATGAAGAGGGCGGTAAATTACGGCCGCGCCGAAAAGGGACAGATGATGCGCATGGCTCTTATTGATGAGCTGAATACCCAGAGAAAAAACTTTGACCTCACAAACTTCTTCGGAGCCTTGATGCCCACCAAATATAAGCAGTATGTGGATGATCTTGAGGCAAAGAGGGGTTGGGGAAACATGTTGAAGCTGAAAGCCGTGGACGGAACCTTCCTTAAATTTATAGGCGATATTTTTGACGCAGTTTACTCCGTACAGCATGGCATGGAGCTTTTTGATAAAGTTACCGACAGGCAGATGTTTTTAACCAACATCTATATGGGAGCTGTCACCTCCTGCATGAATCTCGGAGCCATAACCCAGGGAACAGCCTACGGCTTAAGTGAATTAGCCGGGGATGAGGAATACCTGGATGATAAGGGAAATGTGATGCACACCGCAGACAGCACGAAGTTTTCCATAGGCATGTTCTTTACAATGGTAAAAAACCTCGCATCCCTGATAAAGGCTGTAAATAAATGGAAGGATAAGAGTGATAAGGAAACGAAGCTTAAAGCGGAGAAAGAGCCTGATTATGATCCCAAGCTGGACTTTGCTTCTACCCAGGATAAGTACACGGAAATAATGCTCAATCTTATGACCCTTGCGGCAACCATGGGTACAGAATGTGCAAAGTTTGTCGGCGACTCGCTGGCAAAGAATATCTGCAACACGATTAAGAATTCGTTGTCTGCCGTTATGAGCAAATTGGAGATGGACATGTCTGCTAATCAGACAATGAAGATCACCAATGCGGAGAAGGATTTCAAGACCCTTGCCACAAATGATAATAAGACTCCGGATGATGAGGCCATGCTGCAGGTGCTGCAGCAGAATTCCCAGCTTCAGTACGGTATGTCCCTTGCAAAGAAAAAAAGCAAGGATGACGTTGCAACAAATGGCGTAAAAACCGTAAAATTTTATGGAAAAAGTATCATATCAGCCTTAAAGGCAGCAAAGCTGGATAAGATGTTCCCGCCCCTTTTAATAATTGACGGCGCCTGGACAATAATCACTTCCGTTGCGGAAACGGGTGTGGAGATGTATCAGCATAGTACAAGTGTTACCCTGAATGTGGAAAAGATGCTGGGCAAGAAATATAAGGATGTGAACAGATCGGTTTTAAGCAAGGTATTAAAGCGTGAAGCCGGTATCGTGTCTGCAGATTATCTCCCGGATCTCGCAAAGATCTTCATGGCCATAAACACCCATGTTTTTATGCAGAATGCAAAAACCGATGCAGAGAAGAAAGTGGGATCCAAGATTGCTGTCACTCTTCTGAATAACAAGAATTACACTGAGGATAAGCTGAAGAAAGTCAAGTCAAAGGATCTCATGAAAGCTATGGGAGTAAAGGGCAACTTCAAAAAGATACTGACACATGCATTGGCATGAAAGGAGTCAGTGGGGACGGTTCTTAGGAGTCCCCACTGACTCCCCTGACTTCAATTTTTAAATGAATGTATAGGCGCCGGTATGCGTCCCTTGCGGTTTACAAAATCACCGCAGCCGAAGGGATTAACCCTCATTACCGGCGCATATCCGAAAAGCCCGCCGAATTCCACGGTATCACCCACATCTTTTCCGATAACAGGAATTATCCTGACAGCAGTGGTCTTTTGATTGACCATACCGAGAGCCATTTCATCCGCTATGATCCCGGCTATAGTGGTGTCACTTGTATTCCCGGGGATTGCTATCATGTCCAGTCCCACAGAGCACACACAGGTCATGGCTTCCAGCTTTTCAAGAGTAAGAGCTCCCTTCTCCACAGCCTCTATCATGCCCTGGTCTTCAGACACCGGAATAAATGCACCTGACAGGCCGCCCACATAATTTGCGGCCATTACCCCGCCCTTTTTCACCTGGTCATTAAGGAGTGCAAGAGCCGCAGTGGTTCCCGGAGCACCCGGGTATTCCACTCCTATCTCCTTTAGTATATCGGCAACGGAATCTCCTATTGCCGGAGTCGGGGCAAGGGAAAGATCCACTATTCCGAAGGGGATGTTTAAGCGTCTGGAAGCCTCTCCCGCCACCAGCTGTCCCACTCTTGTAACCTTAAACGCAGTGTCCTTGATGGTCTTGCAAAGGATCTCAAAGTCCTTCCCTCTCACCTTTTCCAGAGCGGTCTTTACCACACCGGGTCCGCTGACACCTACATTGATTATGGCATCCGCCTCTGTTACGCCGTGAAAAGCCCCGGCCATAAAAGGATTGTCATCCGGAGCGTTACAAAGCACCACAAGCTTTGAACAGCCGCAAGAATCCCTGTCTGCGGTCTTCTCCGCCGTCTCCTTTATTATGCTGCCCATAAGACGTACCGCATCCATGTCGATGCCGGTCTTTGTAGATCCCACCACCACGCTGGAACACACCCTGTTTGTCACGGAAAGCGCTTCCGGAATGGCACGGATCAGTAACTCATCCGCCTTTGTCATTCCCTTTGCCGCAAGGGCGGAAAAACCTCCGATGATATTTACGCCTACCTCTCCTGCTGTGCTGTCCAGGGTTTTAGCTATGCTTACAAAATCCTCCGGGCTATGGCAGGCCGCTCCTCCGATAAGGGCAACAGGTGTTACGGAAATACGCTTGTTCACTATGGGTATTCCGAACTCCTTCTCAATCTCCCTTCCCACGGAAACCAGATTTTTCGCCACATTCAGGATCTTCTCCCGGATGTTTTTATTAAGCTCACCGAGATCCGGCGATATACAGTCAAGAAGACTGATGCCCAGGGTTATGGTCCTGACATCCAGATTCTCCTTGTCTATCATTTCATTTGTTTCGATTACTTCATTTATGCTGATCATGATATACCTTTATAAATCCTGAAGTGAGCTGTCATTTACGGGTCAGCTCCAGCACTGACTGCGCTTCCTCAGATCCTGTGCATCATTTCAAAAATCTCTTCGCGCTGACAACGTATCTGAACCCCGATCTCGTCACCGATCTGGTTCAGCTCATGCTGTATGTCCTCAAAGGGCTTTTTGGAACCCCCTATGTCCACTATCATCATCATATTAAAATAGCCGCTGACGATGGTCTGGGAAATATCCAGGATATTTACTTCGTTTCCCGCAAGATATGTGCAGACCTTCGCGATGATCCCCACTGTATCCTGTCCCACCACTGTGATTATTATCTTTTTCATTTCAGAGATCTTCCTTTCATGTATGGAGAGCCGCGCCATTAAAATTCGCTTTGCGAAATATCACACTGCCATAAGCGCAGCCCCCGGCACATCCCGGGGAGCGATGCCAAGGCTTACTCCGCTCTCCTCGAAATTTCCGCAAAGCATGTTTAACTGCATTCTCACCGTCTCATAGGCAAGGGCCGCATAATTATTCTCTTTGCTTAAATGCCCGAGAAACACATGCTTTAAGCTTTTCTCCCCCATAAGATAAGATAAAAGCTCCCCTGCGCTGTCATTGCTCAGATGTCCTTTTTCCGACAATATCCTTTTTTTAAGATAATATGGATAGGAACCCACCTCCAGCATTTTGACGTCATGGTTTGCTTCCAGAAGAAGTGTGGAGACGCCGGAAAGCTTATCCACTATATAATCATCATATTTCCCGAGATCCGTACAGACTGCTGCGGATCTTCTTTTCCCCGGAGATACCCCTTCCCCCTTCTCGCAGCCATAGAACCTGTAACACACCGGTTCTGCAGCGTCGTGGGAGATCCTTATGGGATCGATGACCATATCCTTTAAGGTAAATTCCCTGTCGTATCGTACCTCGTTAAAAAGATCCGGGTTTATCTCCATACCCTTTACATTAAGTATCTCGTTAATGGTGCCAACCGTAGCATACAAGGGCAGGTGATGCTTCTTTGAAATGACCTTCAGGGCGCTTATGTGATCCGAGTGCTCGTGGGTGATAAGGATGCCATCCATATCCGAAAGACTGCGCCCTATTGTATTTTATCTAGCTTCTATCCTTTTAGCCGGTATACCCGCGTCTATAAGGATATCCGTATCTCCGCAGCCTGCATATATACAGTTTCCGGAGCTTCCGGAAGCGATGCTCATAAACCTCATACGCCCATTTCCTTCCAATGGACCTCGATCCGGTCGCCTTCCTTAATGGGTTCCGTATACTGGGCCGGCCTGCCGTTAAGCAGGGTTTCCACAGTCTTGCCCTTCTGTCTCGAAAGATCAAAATCCACGAAATTAAAGATGTCCACGTATATATAGCTCTTCTTACCCTTGAGGATTAAGGGGGCTCCGTTATAGAAAACAGTTATACTGATGTTCCCGTTGCTTTCGCTGTTTTCAGCCACAGTATCCTTTGTAATACCGGGGCCGCTTCCGATGGTACCGCCGTTAACCTTAGCCCCGTGAATGGGATTTCCTATTATATCCACCGCGGCGCTGTTAAAATTACCGGTTCCAAGGGATCCGAAAATGGGATTTGCACTGGCTTCGGGTATGGGATTGCCGTCATCATCCAGGACCGGACCCTCCTGTTCATTCTGTCCCGAAAGACGCCGCTTCAGATCCTCTATGCTGCCAGAATCTCCTGCCTGTGCCGGGTTTTCTCCATCTTTATTCTTTGCGGCCTGGGCCTTGATATCAGCCAGACTGCCGTCATGGAACTCCTCTTCCGCAAAGGTCCAGTCCACATTAAAATTGTCATAGACCTCAGTAATGGGAGATGCGATCTCACGGTTTACGTATATCTCCGTTCCGCTCTCCAGATTGACATCCATAAATTCAAGTATCTGCTGAACAGTATAGAATTTCAGCATCTCTATGGCGTCACCGTCCTGTATCTCGTAATAACCGCTCTGCAGTTCACCGTTGACCGAAGCAAATTTCGGAAGCACCACAGGAGTGCCGTTCACATTGACTGTTATTTTTTCCGAGAATTCCGGCAGCTTGTCTATCTGAAGGGATGCGGCCTTTCCGGCAGTTGAAGGAGTGACCTCGATAAGATCCCCTCCCTTTATCTTCTCACTTAAGGAGACCACAGTGCCGTTAAGCTTTATCTCCGCAGGCTCACCCATGTCACCGCGCCTCATCTGGGCTCTTCCGTTTACGGTGAAGGTGATGTCCGGACCATGCTTCGGGAAAAGATCGGAGTTATTGAAGCCCGACTGCATGGCGGCATCTGAAACCCTAAGGTTAGTATTGTCATAAAGCTTTATCTGCTCGCCGTTAAAGGTCACAAATACAAAATTATTCTTGGAGGAATAGAAATTGAGGCAGATGCCTATGGGTGTAACCAAAAGCGAATCCACATTGATGTCCTTAACCTGGAAATCAACGGCTTTTAAGACCTCCTCACCTCTTACGGCAACTCTTTCCTCCATAAGCCCCATTTCATTTGCCAGAAGCTTGCAGAACAGCGGCACTCTTCCGCCTCCGCCCACCACAAACACAGCGCTGACAGGCTTTCCGCCGTTTAATTTCTTTATCTTGTCGGAGATCTCCCTGGTCATTATCTCAATGGTGGGACGGACAATAAGGTCTGCCTTGTCCTGGTCGATCTTCGATTCTATTCCCATGATATCATGGTATTTAATGGAGCCCTTCTCACCTATCTGCTTCTTGATATCCTCAGCCTCGTTGAAGTCGGTAAGCAGTGCCTTGGCGATGCACTCCGTTATCTCATCACCGGCGCTGGGTATCATGCCGTAGGCGATTATGGCCTCGTCTCTTGTGATACAGATATCACTGGTGCCGGCTCCCACATCCACCAGGGCAATATTCAGCATGCGGTAGGACTTGGGAATGGCCACCTCCATAGCAGCGATAGGCTCCAGGGTAAGGTTCGCAACCCTGAGGCCGGCTGCTTCCACCGCTTTATACAGACCGTCCACAACCTCATCCGGAAGGAAGGTGGCGATCATGTCGGCTCCTATATTATGACCCTTATGGCTCTCAAGATTGCTCATGGGATACTGGTTTAGGTAATACCTTTCAACTGTATATCCCACGCAGTAAAAATGGATCCGAAGGTCATTGTTTTTTACGAAATCAGCGTAGGCCTGCTGTGCTCCCTGAACCTCCAGGGAATAGATATCCTCGGCAGTCACGTCCCTGTCATCACCCAGATCCTGCTCCACATGGGTGGTAACGGTGCGCAGCACTCTTCCAGCCGCCGCTATGCACACATCGGTAAGGGGCTGTCCTATATCGTCCTCCAGCCACTTTTTAACGGTTCTTATCTCCTGGGCCACTCCTGCGATATCGTGGATCTGACCGTCCAGCATCACCCGGTCTTCATGCTCTACCTTTTCCAGAGCAATCACGTGAAACTGTTTTGCCTGATAATACCCCACCGTGCCCACTATGGATCTTGTTCCGATGTCAAGCCCGAAAACCAGCGGTTCATTTGTCTTTTTAACACTCTGCATGCTTCGTCTGCCCTTCCCTGTTACTTTTCTGTTCATTTTGGCGAACTGCTTACCGGCCCGCCGTCCTTCAACCCGTATATCCACTTAATAACCTGTCCAGATCCTGAATGCTTTTTTCTATATCTCCGGAATTATCGATAATTCTGCGGCAGTTTTCCCTGAATACCATGTCCGGAAGCTGGCTCTTCATGATGGCGTCCGTCTTTTCGTCGCTGTAGCCCCTGTCCCGTTTCAGCCTCTGCCGCCGAACATCCTCATCAGCATAAATATACCACAGTTCATCGCATATTTTACCATATCCGCACTCAATTAAAAGAGCGGCTTCCAGAAAATATATGTCATATTTTCCGGAGGAAGCGGCTTCCTTAATATCTTTCTCAATAAATGCATTAACCGCAGGATGTATGAGATCATTTATCCTGTCTTTAAGTACCGGGTCGTTAAAGATCCTCCCGGCCATTTTCCCACGGTCTATGCTGCCGTCCCGGCCTATAACGTCCTTTCCAAGAACGTCTGTTATTTCATCAAAAAGAGGCTCTCCCCTTTCCATCAGGTTATGGCTTATCTCATCTGCCTTGCGAACAAGATAACGTTCGTTTTTCATCAAATGCTTTAAGATCTCTGATTTTCCCGCACCTACGCCACCGGTGATGCCTATTATCAACATAAATCCATGTCCTTATCAGTGTGCCTCGTCCCAGTTCAGACCGCAGCTGATATCCGTGATCAGCGGTACCGGAAGATCCGCAGCTCCGGTCATTTCTTTTTCCAGTATCTCCTTAACGGCCGCCTCTTCCCCCGGAGCGGTTTCAATTAACAGCTCATCATGTATCTGCAGAATGAGCCTGGACTTCAGGCCGTTACCGGCAAGTGCCTTTATTACCCTTGTCATTGCGATCTTTATAATATCTGCAGCGGTCCCCTGTATCGGGGCGTTCATCGCCACCCTTTCGCCAAAGGATCTCTGGGCGAAATTCGAGCTCTTTAATTCCGGAACCGGTCTCTTCCTGCCGAAATATGTCATGGCATATCCCTTCTCCTTTGCAAAGGAAATAAGGGAATCCAGATATTTTTTCACATCGGGATATGTAATAAAATATCGGTCGATATATTCCTTGGCCTCTGTCCTGGTTATGGAGAGATCCTGGGAAAGCCCGAAGGAGCTTATACCGTATACTATGCCGAAATTCACTGCCTTGGCGTTACGTCTCAGTTCAGGTGTGACCTCCTCAAGGGGAACATTAAATACCTGGGAGGCGGTAATGGCGTGGATGTCCTTTCCCTCGTTATAAGCCTCTATAAGCTTCTTATCCCCTGATAACGAGGCAAGTATACGAAGCTCTATCTGGCTGTAGTCCGCATCCGTAAAGGTATAGCCTTCCCTGGGGACAAAGACCCTGCGGAAAGCCCTTCCCGCCTCCGTCCTCACCGGGATATTCTGCAGGTTGGGATCAGCGGAGCTTATCCGTCCCGTAGCCGTCACAGTCTGATTAAAGGTGGAATGTATCCTGCCGTCCTCTTTTATAAAGGGCTGCAGACCGTCTGCGTATGTGGCCTTAAGCTTGGCGCAGGTCCTGTACTCCAGCACATCACGGACAAAGGGTACAGCCGGAGCCAGCTTTTCCAGCACCTCCGCGGAAGTGGAATAACCGGTCTTCGTCTTTTTTCCTCCGGGGATACCCATTTTTTCAAAAAGAATGCTCCCCAGCTGTTTCGGGGAATTAATATTGAAGATCTCCCCCGCAGCCTCATGGATGCCCTTTTCAAGCTCCTGTATCCTTACTCCCAGCTCTTCACTGTACCTTGCAAGCTCTTCGGCTTTGACCCTTATCCCCTCCCTTTCCATAAGGGCAAGGCTGTGGGTTAAGGGCATCTCAACCTTATACAAAAGCTCTTCCATCCCGTTTTCCTTCACGGAAGACAGGAGCTTTTCCCCCCTGTCATACGCAAGGGACGCCGCAAGCCTTATGTCTTCAGGGATGTCATAGCTGCTCCTTAAGGGGTCTGTAAGGTATTCCATGACCTCGATATCAAAGAGCTTTTCAGAATAATTATTTAATACATATTTATACAGATCCTTCAGCCTTACAGAAAAAATACTGCCGTTATTTTTCTCTGTTAAGGCATTTATATGGGCTTTTAAATACATGGGAGATATAAACCCGTTAAGCTTTATCTCAAAGGCGCTGTCACCGTACTTCAGGGCAACTGAAGTGATCTCCCCTGTCGATGTATCAATTTCCACTGCAATCCCGGCTTTATCCGCCTTTGCAGCCGAAGCGAATATCTCTTCCACAACTCCGAGATCCGTCTCCTCTTTAAATTCCGATACAGCAGATGCACTGTCCGCTTCCGCGCTCTCTCCGAAACGTGAATAAAAGGACTTAAGCTCCAGCTCTTTTACGGTCTCAAAGGCCTTTGGCGTATACAGTCCCTTAAAAGATGCTTTCTCAGGTGAAATATCTATATCCGCATCGGTCTTTATGGTGGCAAGGGTCTTTGAAAGCTCTGCCATTTCAAAATTCTCTTTTAATGTTTCCCGGATGCTCTTCTTTTTGATCTCATCGATATGCTCTTTCAGGTTTTCTATGTTCCCGTACTGAAGTAACAGCTCCGTTGCCGTCTTTTCCCCGATTTTCGGAACACCCGGTATGTTATCGGAGGAATCCCCCATAAGAGCCTTTAATTCAATGATACCAAGGGGCAGAACCTTATATTCCTTAAGCACATCCTCCGGATAGAATTCAGAGACGGTGGTCTCGCCCTTTACGGTACGGGGCAGTATCAGCTTGATATGCTCCGATACCAGCTGCAAGAGATCCCTGTCCCCGGAAACTATTGAGACTTCATAGCCCCTCTGTTCCCATTTTTTAGCTATCGTTCCAAGAATATCATCTGCTTCTATTCCCTCGCAGGTGACGACCGGTACATCCATGTCCGAAAGCAGTGACTGCATAAGGGGCACCTGTGCCTTAAGCTCAGGCGGCGTAGGCTTTCTGGTACCCTTATAGTCCTCAAATATCCCGTGTCTGAAGGTTGGTGCCGAAGTATCAAAAGCCACCGCAAGATAGTCCGGTTTCTCGTTATCTATTATCTTCTGGATTATATTTATGAATCCGTAGATCGCGCCGGTATGCACCCCGGTGGAATTTGTGAGATCAGGAACCCCGTAAAAGGCCCTGTTTATAATGGAATGACCATCGATCAAAAGCAGTTTTTCCGACATATCCTAACCTATAAAAACAAAGATCATCTGTACTATCCCAAGGATCCCCAGCGCACAGAGCAGCAATACCACACTGGTCTTTAACCTGTCTATCATCAGTACATGCTGCTCCGACTGATACAGCCGTTTCTCCAGCTCTGCCTTCAGATTAAAATCCCGTCCGGATTCCAGCATCTTCAGGCCTTCATACAGAAGATAACGGATCTCCAGCTCATCCATGCACTCAGGACACTCCTTCAGATGCTCGATCAGCAGCTTTGTGCTCTTATTGTCAAGCCTGTATTCAAGATATGGCTGCAGGAAGTCTTCCACATCCTTGCAGCGCACTTCTTCCATATTCTTTCCCATAAATAACTATCCGACTGATTTGAACAGTCACCAACATATTGTAACCAAAACCCGCCTATAATACAATAGGTTGGTATTATCTTGTTAAAGACTCCAAAAGTCCTTTACATCCCCTGTAAATATCCTGATAGGCTTTCTCAAAATCCCTTGTATACCAGGGGTCTTCTATTTTGGCATTCGGGCTCTCCGTGTATTCCATAAGATAGCTGATCTTTCCCTCCGGATCATCCCCAAGGATACGCTGCATATAATACATATTTTCCTCATCCATGCCGATGATGAGGTCATATTTATCATAGTCGCTGTTTTTCAGCTGTCTTGCCCTGTGCCTGCCTATGGGCACGTTGTGGTTTCTTAAGGCTCTCTCCATCGGAGGATAAATAGTATTTCCTATCTCCTCCGTGGATGTGGCCGCCGAATCCGAAAAGAAAGCGTCCCCAAGCCCCCTCTCAGAGACCATCATATTAAAGATATACTCTGCAGAAACCGACCTGCAGATATTTCCGTGGCAGATAAATAACACTTTTACCATAATCCCGCATATCCTCCCATTTACTCGTAAAGCATTATTTTACTATGTTTTTCGGGCATTTGCAAAATTAAAGAAGGCTATGAAACCATGTTTTATAAAAAAGACTGACATCAAAATAGCGGCTCCCGGTTCATCGCCGGAGGCCGCTACATCATTAATCATTTATTTCCCAATGCCCAAATCGCTTTCCGCCAACCCGTTCTATACGACCGGCTTCTTTAAGAGCATTGATATACTTCTGTACAACCCGGCGTGTCACTCCTAAGCTTTCGCCTAAAGCCTCCTGTGAAATATCAGGCTGCTCCTTCAATATTTCAATGATCCTAAGCACTATTGCATCGTCCAAAGCACCGTGCTTTTCCGTATTTTGGTGCTTTGGTGCTTTGGGCTGGTCTATAAGGGCACTCCTGAGCGCCGGGAAATACACTCTGATTCCGGTTCCAAGTATCTCATATCTTGGAAGCTCCGCACCAAGCGCTATGCACTCATCACAGATCTTTTGAATCCCCTGTCCCCAGGTTTCTATATATCCCGCTCTGAAAAAAACATTGGCTATGTCAGGATTATACGGGATGGAATCATGTGGCTGCATCAAGGTTTCCGCAGTCCATCCCTCAGGAAGGATACAGCGGTTGCTTATAATAATCTGCTCTTCCTCGATCCGTATCTGTATCGGAGTACCATACATGTAACAGTTATGAGCTATGGCGTTGTATATTGCTTCGCGGATGGCGTTCCGTGCAAAAGGATAAGTCTCTACACGCCGGTCGTGTTCATATGTGATTTTTGCCTTCAAGTATTTGAGATAGATCAGATCTACTACCTTATCTGCCGTAGATATAAGTGATCCTTCAAGATCATCATGATACTCCACGGTTCCGTGCTCAAATTTGCCGACTTTAACGAAACTTCCGACCTGCACAATATTCGGATCACCGTAGAACAGCAGCACGGCAGAACGTTTCAGCTTGCCGTTTGATAAAAGCTTCAACTTGGACAGAAGTTCCTCATTTGAAATATTAAGCTCAGCCTCGGTCATCCGCTTGCTGCGAAGCGCCTCTCTCCTGAATATCTTAAAGCTTTCCGCATCCAGATCATCAACGGTAATTCCATCGACCGTTACATCTTCCCACCTGACTCCGGTCTTTTTCGTGATGAATTCCGTCAAAGCGATCCCTGTCAGCTGCTGCTTGGTTGCACCGCTGCGATAATGAAACTCACCATGATAACTGATGGGAAATGAACTCGGATCAACCTTTATTTCAAGATAGTCTTTCCCGTCCTTGGTATGTTTATTCACGTCCGCAACAATACCCAGTCCCGACTGGATCTTATTCGGAATATCTTCCATTAACTTTTTGACATCCTTCACTCCGACAACATTACCGGCATCATCAATGCCAATGTAAATGGTACCGCCCTGAGCATTGGCAAAGCCGCAAAGCCACTTCAGGTATTCATCCCGCCAGGATTCCTTATATTCGATGTTTTGACTCTCTGCCATAAACAATAACCTCCGATCTATGCAGCCCTAACCAGCAAGTTAAACTTTTCAACTTTTTTCTGAACCGCCCTCATTCTTTCCCGCTCTTATCCTCAGTAACCGGCAGTTTCTCCAACGAAAGCTCCGATATCGTCTTCATCTGTCGAATAGCCATATTCCTCAAGCTTAAGATTCTTCATCAGATTCTGAATATTATTTGCCATAACCTGCTTAGTTATGCAGCCAAGCGCGAATTCGACGAAGAATGCATAATCATCGGTGTACTCATCCGCAAAGAAACCTTTATCAGGGAATTCTTAAGTTCTCTGTCCGCGGATATTGCCATGCTGAACTTTTTTCTGGAACCTCAGAAAAATAAATATGCTGACGAATTTACCATCATCAACATCCCTGATCACTCTACTATATGGAGGTTGCTTGGACTCATGATTCTGGAATATGCCAATAAGACTCCGGATACCCAGAAAGTCTTAAAGCCCATGGTGATGTCCCTTTCCATGTATCTTTCAGCAGAATATAAACGCCAGAATCAGCCCAAAGCAGAGACTCTGGCAGATCAGATCATGGCCTACATCGAATCCAATTCTGACAGTGCCACCTTGTATTCTGTAGCGCAGCACTTTGGCTACCACCATGTCTATCTTTCAAGACTGCTCCCAGAAAAGACGGGCAAGTCTTTTTCTGCACTTCCCCTGGATGCAAGAATGCGCAGGGCTAAGCTTCTGCTTGATCATACAGATCTTTCCATAGAAAAAATTACCTCTATGCTTGATTACAGCAATAACAGCAATTTTTATAAAGCGTTTAAGCAGTATTACGGAAAGCCTCCAAGACAGATTGCAGGTTAAACTGAAAGCTAAATTCTCTTCTCAAATCTAAACATCCCGTCAGGGAACTGATCGTCTAGATCCATATGTTTTCCTTCAGGATCATCGGGATCCGGATGCAACTTCTCGACCTCACACCAGGCCGCATAACCCACTCCCTTGCTGTGTTCTTTCGGAGAAGTAAAAAGAATATCCAGATCACCTTTCTCCCCATCCACGCTGATGATCACGCCACCCACCGGCATGCCATCAAGCATGATGCGATATGCTTCTCCATTATCTATTGATTTTTCAATCGTCTCCCGGGAAATGATCTGATCGCCTTCTTCAAAATGGTCATCGCGAAGGCCAAATTCCTCAAGCGCACCGTAGTTGAAGGCTTCCTGATTATCCAATATAAATTGTTCTATGTCGCTATCCTCTAATGGTATAAGTTTTATATTATTCATAGCAGTTATCCTGAAAGTTATTATATCTCTATCTGATTCCGTAGGCTACAACACCAACAAGAGCAGATATACAAATAAGTATTATCGGTGATATTCCCTTTTTAAATAGTTTTCTTGATCCAAAATATGCAGTTGCAAGAACACAGGTAAGACCAATGGTTAGTACATCCGGCTTCGCTTTTAAGGAGATATTGCAATTCCTGATTATCATCCAAATACCTGTCGACAAGATAATACCGATAATGCACGGTTTCAAGCCTCCAAGCGCTGCCTTCACGTACTTATTCTGCAAAGCATTTTTTAGCAGAACCATTATCAGCAGGATTATAAGAAACGCAGGAAAAACTACTGCTGTCGTAGCTATCAAAGCCCCCGGAATTCCTCCCTTTACGCTTCCCACATAGGTTGCCATATTTACCATTATCGGTCCCGGTGTGCTTTCACTTATCGCGATCATATAGGCAACCATTTCTTCATCCATCCAGCCGCGAGCCAGTACAACTTCCCTGATAAGCGGAATGGCTGCATATGCACCACCAAAGGAAAAGAACCCTACTTCAAGGAATCCAATCAATAAATCAAGATATATCATTCCTTTTGCTCCCCCTTCTTAGTATGTGATCCTATAAAGAACACAATTATCCCAATGAAGGCTGCGGCAAGCATAAGCACCATGGATGAAATGTTTACTAAAAAAATACTGATAAGTATCATAGCTACCGTTGAACAAACTACCATAATTATTGGCATTGGTTTTTTCTTCATTTTGATCAGCATTTTTACAGCTGCGTCCACTATCAGTATGCCAACAGCTATCTTGATCCCGCGGAATGCATTTGCAATCCATGTTATTTCAAGAAATTTGTCAAAGAACTTTGCTATCAACAATATTATTATGAATGAAGGAAGGATCATCCCGAGCGTAGCTATTATTGCCCCGAGAAGCCTGCCTTTTTTATATCCCACATAGGTAGCACAGTTGATTGCAATGGGACCCGGAGTTGATTCTGCAATAACAGTCACATCCATCATTTCATCGTGTGTTATCCATTTTTTCTTTTCTACGCAATCATTCTCTATAAGAGAGATCATCGCATATCCACCGCCAAAGGTGAACAATCCGATCTTGGCGAAGGTCAGAAATAAATCTATAAGTATTGGCAATCTCTATACCTCTTTGTACATTAAACTGGAATATTATTCACCGTATTCCCGCTTTTCCTTATTTTATGCGCATTCCCAACGCTTTCCCTTGTCCTTGTGAGGGCTGTTTTCCCTTGTTTTTGCCCTTATGAAAAATCTGTAAGGGAAATCAGCTCTTTTTCCTGTCGAGAAACCTTACAGAAGACTTCTTCGATTCTCTCGTGGCGTGTGCGTAGATATTTTTTGTTGCACGCCCGCTGTTCGCTGCCTTAACTTGCCAGTGTCCCTGTTTGGGGACTACATGTTGATTTGCCATTTCACATCTCCTGTTAAGCTACATGATAATGTTTCCAAGGGATTCTTGATGGATGAACATGCGACAGAAATTTCACAATATCCCTGCGGCCGTCATACGTTGGAACTCCTCTGTTGTTCTGTGCCATAAGTACCGTAAGAATGTTTCCAAGATATCCGGAAAATTCCCTACGGATTTCTTCTTTATGGACAGAGTTCAACACACTGGGCTTAACAACGACAATGGCAAATGTCACTCTCTGTTCAGTGATTACTGCACCATCGAAGCTCATACTATATCCGCTCCTTTCTAGATACTCGAACCGAATACATGTTCTCATTGCCAGATGGTGCCAACACATGCTAAAATTCTCTTGCATTTAGCGAATTTGCATATTGGCAGATTCATCGGGAGAAGTGGTCAGCATGACCACTTTTTCTATATATTGGGTTCTGTGAACATATTGTAACAAGATATTCCGCCTCTGTCAATTCATTTGTGAATATTTCACACTCCGTTTCGTAAATGCACGGATTTTACGCGTATCACATCTTGACTTTGTGATTTTTTCACTATATAATAAGATTACATTTGAATAGAAAAGAGGGGATTCTATGCTGATAAGATTTTCTGTGAGAAACTACAAATCATTCAAGGACGAACAGCGTATATCACTTACTGCATCAAAAATCGTCCGGCACAAATCCCACGTCATAGAGGTCGGAGCACGCAGGATTCTAAAGAGTGGTCTTGTTTTTGGTGCTAATGCCGGCGGCAAAAGCAACTTGATCCGTGCTGTGAATTTTTCAAAGAAAATCGTTCTAAACGGGCTTGACACTCTAGATATATCAAAATCACACTTTAGGATAGATAACTCCTACTTTGAAAAACCCGGGGTTTTTGAGTACAGGATATACACTAATGACCACGAGTACTCCTACGGAATCGCTATTTCTTATGCAAAACAAGAAATCATATCCGAATGGCTTTACCGTGTGGAAAAAAGTGGCAGCGAGCTTTGCATATACAATAGAAATGTTGATGATAATGGCAACAGTACAGTAGAATCTGACATTATTTCATCAAATAATAAAGAGAGTCAGCGACTTTCAATATATTTAGACGACTTTGGGATTGGAATATCAGATGTTTTCCGAAAAAAATCCATCCTCTCCGACCTTGCATCAAGGGGTAAAGCTACAGATGGTTACTTTGCGGAGATATACTCTGTTTATTTATGGTTTGAACGACTTATTATCATTTATCCAGGTACCAAATACAATATGATAAATGAACTTGGTCTGGATTTCTCGCGAAAATCATTTTTTCAAGGAATCATGAACTACTTCTATACCGGCATCAAATCCATCGAAAGTCAGGAACAGGAATTTGATTTTGATAAGCTGTTCGAAGATTTCCCTCATGCACAAGCCGAGAAAATAAAGGCAAATTTCTATAAGCAGACTGCGAACGGCCCCATCAACATAAGAATCAATGACCAGTTCGTCAAGCTCCATCGGGATAATAGTGGAAATGTAGTTTATAACAAGCTGATACTCAACCATGGAAATCCAGAGGATATGTTTGAGTACACCGATGAGTCAGATGGCACAAAACGTCTCTTTGACCTTGTTCCAATACTATACGATGTTGGCAAAGACAGTGTAATACTAATAGATGAAATAGACCGTAGCCTTCACACAAAGCTGTCACAAAAGTTTTTGGAAATGTTTTATGAGAATAATGAAGATAATACCTGCCAGCTAATAGCAACTACGCATGATTCTAATCTACTTGATCTTGACCTTGTTCGTCAGGATGAAATATGGTTTGTGGAGCGAGATGAGTCTCATGCTTCCCAGCTTTACTCATTAAACAAGTTCAAAGAGCGCTTTGATAAGAAAATTGATAAAGAATATCTCTTAGGGCGCTATGGTGCAATTCCAATCTTTAATGATATGCTTCTTACGGAAGGAAATGATGCCGATGAATAAATTCCGACTATCTTCCAACTCCTTCGATCGGGAAACCGAAGCGGAACGAATCCCGCCACAAAAAATATATTTTCTGGCTGTGGAAGGCAATGTGACAGAAAAAGAGTATTTCGAAGGGTTGTCATACTATCGGACGCTACTCGGCATTAATAGGTGCTTCCCGCATAATTCGTAATGTGTTTTTTGCGTCTTCGATTCCAGATGCAGATTCGGGAAGTTTTGGGTACTTAACCTCGCGTTCTATCCCTCTTTCCATGATATTCAGTAACGCTTCCTTATCATTGCCTGAATAGATGATAAACTTCCACGGTTGCCTGTTTTTTGCTGATGGTGCAACCTTTGCCGCCTCTATCATTTTCAGAATATCACCTTGCGGTATTCTATCCTGCCTATACTTTCGTACACTTCGTCTTTTATATATCATTTTCCTAAATCCTTCTGGTTTTTGTGTCAAACCGTTTTCAGCCGGTTCAACAATTCTGCTACAACCCCCGGATCATCTATTAAGGAAATGCCAAAACATTTCTTCCCAGCATCCTTAATGGAAGCCCCTATATGATACGCCGTCTTCCCGTCCAAAATTATAAACCTGTCGTGGAATACCTGCGTCTTCTTCACCGTCAATGTCGGATATTGTGCATTGAAATTCGCCGCATCCCTGTTCGTAAGCTGTGCGCTCGCATATGTATAAATCTTCACATCAACACCGGCATTCTTCTTTGCCAGGATGTTCAGCGTATCCACATCGACATATCCATCAATCAGGATTATCTCCTTCTGCGCTTTCTGGATGATGGATGTAATCAGACTGAACGCATCATAAATCTGACCATCGAAAAAAATCTTCTGCTCCGATTCTGCGTGATCCTCAATGTACTGAAACACCTTGTCAAACTTCTCATCCGTGCTTTTCTGATATTCCAGCTGTTTCAGTTCTATATCACTAACCTTCTCGAAGAGAAGTGCATTGTTGGCAATAAAACGACGCATCTCAACAAAAGTGCGCATGATATTTATGCTCACTTGAACAGCAACCTTGCTATGCAGAACACTTGCAAGCATGCTTATTCCCTGCTCCGTATAGGCATAAGGATAATATCTGCGGCCACCGCGACCGCCTTGCTCTTCGTTTGAGGTTCCAGATTGGAACCTCAAACCATCAAATTCCTCTTTCGTAAGCTTAAAACGAAAATCCTCCGGAAACCGGTCAGCGTTACGCGTTGCTGCTTTGTTGAGATTCTTTGTCTCAACCTGATAAAGCATTGCTAAATCACTGTCTATCATGACCTGTTTTCCACGAATAACATAAACAAGGCTCCCAATATCCTTTATCTCGGTAATAACAGGTACTATTTCATTAGTCGTTTGTTCTTGTTTGGTATTTCCCATTTGCACCTCCATCTTTGAGGTTCCAAAATGGAACCTCAAAAATCATGCTTCGCGCTTCACATAGTGCAGCTCAATGTCATAACCCAGAGCTTCAAGCATCTT
>CAMJPM010000056.1 GCA_946407725.1 uncultured Lachnospiraceae bacterium | reverse complement strand
AGTACTTTTGATAATCGCAATAATTCTTATTACCGTCGGAATTTATTGCCTGTGAAAGGGAGCGGTTAACCGTCAATTATTCCTTACGGTTTTGGATGGGGATTCGGCAATTTTTGAAAAATTCAGAAATGCTTATACGTTCTATTTCAGATTAGGAACGGGACTTATTATTCCGGGAATAATTCTGTTTCTGATCCATTTTAAGATTCAGAAATAAATGCAATCATTACTTACAATAGCGACGACAGGAATACCACCTATGGATGATAGATTAAAGAAACAACTGGATTTTTCGTTAGAGATTGATAAAGAAAAAAATGTTTTTCGGCAGACTCATCTCTCAGGACACGGAAGAAATGAAAACGATGCAGAACACGCCTGGCATATGGCCATCATGGCCTATCTGCTCCGTGAGTATTCAAATGAAGAAATTGATATTGCCAAAGCTATGATGATGTGTCTTATTCATGATATCGTAGAGATTGATGCGGGTGATACATATGCTTATGATGAAGAGGGGCTCAGTACTCAAAAAGCAAGAGAAGATGCGGCAAAGAAAAGGATCTATTCGCTGCTTCCGGAAGATCAGAAAGAAGAATTGATTTCTCTGTTTGATGAATTTGAGGAATACAAGTCAGCTGAATCAAAGTTTGCTCATGCTATGGATAATCTCCAGCCGCTCATTCTGAATAACAGCAACGATGGCAGCGACTGGAAGGAACACGGTGTTTCCGCTGAGACGGTATACAAGAGGCAGTCAATGACAAGGCTGGGATCAGAAAAACTGTTTGAGGTGACTGATAGGATCATCAGGGAAAACATACATAATGGGAATCTAAAGGAGTAATAGATAATCTGAAACAGTTCGGGCTTGATATTCCGGGAACTGTGTTTTTTGATGAAGGGCTTTACCATCTGAGTCAGGGGGTATTAAATGAGCGTTAAAGTATCAGTTTTCGGGGCAGAGAAAGAGTCGGATGAGTACAAAGCCGCTCTTAAGCTGAAGGGGATTATACATAATTCCGTGCCGGATCCCGTCTCAGGCGAGATCGTATTATTTGCAAGTGCAACTCTTTACGGTCAGTCTGTAAAGGATATTGATCTTTTAATGCTGGGAAGTCTCAGCGGTTATTCTGTGGATGCCAAATTCAATACTAAAAAAGACGGTATAACCGAAAAAGTGCGCGGTAAAGTGGATATACAAAGCTTTGCCACGGTAATAGAAGTAAAAAGACACGATATCTCAGGAATATCCATAAACGGAACGGATATTTATGTCAGATACAATGACAGACCCCATTGTGTAACGAACCAGTCAAATAAGCAGAAGCAGGCTGCAAAAGATTTCTTTGAGGCATCTGTCGCATTTTCCCCATTCATTACACTGTTTTCCGGATCAAAGGAACAGATGGGTGAACTCACCAGAAAACGGATAGAGATGATATCGAACAAAGCATTTATGGAGAATGCCCTTATAGACACGGAGGGCAAGGTTTCAATTTACCGTGGCAGAGCCGGTACCGGAAAAACTGTAGGGCTTATACAGACAGCGATACATCTCGTGGATGAAAAGCAGATGCGTGTTCTGATACTTACATACAACAGGGCGCTTGTGCTGGATATCAGGAGACTCTTTGCCATGGCGGAGCTTCCGGATATGTTTGAAGAGAGCTGTGTATATGTTGATACCCTGAACGCTTATTTCTGGCATCTTTCAAAGCCTGAGGCAAAAGGAGAACCTGATAGATTTCCTGAACGCATATTCTGTAAAATCAGATGTGGGAGCTTCCAGGATAGTTGGTAACGGGAAACTGAATGGCGGTAAAGTGATCATAACAACCAATGAAAAGGTCATCGGGATCCATGAAAGAGAAATGGCGCTGCTTAAACAGAATGGAAATGCCGCATATGACATGCTTTATCTCGTTTCCCATGATCTTGTGATAAAGGAGAATGGCTCCCGCCACTTCTCTTTGGCAGATGAATTTGAAAAAGCCGGGATAACCATTTGGGACGGAACAAACAGTTATAACAGGCGGACATACAGCATCAACAATGATGCAGTACGCCTTCTGCAGTACGATTCCTCCAGAGGCCTGGAAGGCTGGACTGTGGTCTGCATGGGCTTCGACAGTTTCCTGGAGAAAAAGGAATCCGAATATGAGGAATCGGGTTCCAAGCCCGTTGCGGGAATAGATTACGGAAAAGTCACGGAAAAAAGTGAAAAACTGAATAACTATATCGAGACCGCCCAGGAAAAGGTCAAGCAGGAAGTGAAGGATCAGATCAAGGAAGTGATGGCCAAGCAGGATGGCAGCGCGGAACTGGGAATAATGTCAGGGGTTGATGATGTTGCCCTTACAGATCTTACAGGAGCCGGAACGGACTACGCTTTCATTTATGACGGGATGCCGTACTCCGCACAGTATACCCCGGACAACTGGGAGATAAAGGATTCCTACAAGATTAAAAATGCGATGGATATGGCCATAATATGCCAGGCTCTTATAAACGAGCATCCCATACATGGTAAGGATATGGTTTCTTACAGAACCTGTGATGATATGGCTTATGAGTGGGTTCAGCATAACATTGCCTATTCGTTTCTCTCCGAGGACAGTAAATGGATGGAATCCGTGAAGAATGTTGACTTTGATCCGAAGGATCAGGGCAAATCCTACAGGAATCTATACGAAGACAGGACAGGGAAGAAGTTTGATATCCAGAGCTTTCTGGAGTAAAAAGAGACTAAGACAAACATATACCGGCAAGTATTCAAGGATCAAATTAAGGCAGTTGGATTCAGGTTCGTTCACAGATAAGGAGATGAGGTATGAAGAAAATGTGGAAAAGACAGCTTAGCGCTTTAATAAGCGCAGTAATGCTCATTACTGCCATACCGGATCCGGCATTTGCTAAAATGGAACCGAAGGATACGTTGAAGCCTGCAGAGATCATCACAACAGACGGGAAGGAAATGGAGGTTGAGGATGACTGGGAGACTGTATATCCATACGGAGTGTTTCTCTTTGCTAACGGACAGACAGGCTTAACCGAGGGGGGAAGAGAAGAGACAATAAAGCTCTACCGCCTGGGGGGAACAGAGGGACGGGCCACCGCCTATGTGAATTATAACCCGGCTGTTATGCAACTGAGTGAAAACAGGATGAGCTACGACAGCGCAGCGGGGTATGGTGATATCGAGATCGAGGTGGAGGACACCCTGCCTGTTGCAAAGTACCAGCCTGTGGGTAAACCCGCTGAACCGGAAAAGACGGATATAAGGCTGAAAGATGATCCTTATACCGGTGAGGACGCAGAAGAGGGTGACCGTGTCCTCACTCTGGAAAGTGAGGCTGAATCCTGGCAGTGGTACGTCCTTTCCGGGGATGAATGGCGTATCATCGAGGATGCCACAAAGGCTGAATTTGTGGTTTCCGCCAACAGTATCGAGGAATATGATTTCCGCTGCGTTTTTACGAAAGACAACAAACGTTTCTGTACAGAGTCCCTGAAGGGCGTATCCTACGAAAAGGAGCCGGAGGAAAAGCTCCCAAAGAGACCTGAAGATCTGGATTTAAATCCCAAACAGACATTTACAAAGCTCACAATGGATCCTGACGATCCTTATTCCGGCTATGTCTTTGCCGTGACCTTCGCTGAGGGGGAGTGGGTTAAGGAGATCCGTATCAAATCTCCGGAGGACAGTGTCTCAGAACCGGTGAAGTTTGGCACCTTCACCCTGGTGGATCATCTGGGAGCGGACATATTAAGTGCCGCGGGAACACTTGCCCTTACCATAAATGATAATGATGATCCGGAGGCTTTCAGCATAGATTTTACCGAAGACAGTGTTTCTGCTGATAAGGCAGAGGGAAGTGCAAAAATCCGGTTAAAGCGGTACGGCGGCAAAGAGACTCCGGTTACGCTTGAATACAGAACTGAGGACGGTACAGCGGAAGCCGGAAAAGACTACAGGTATGTCAGCGGGAATGCCATGTTTTTCGCGGGGATCGATGAGGCGGAGATCGAGGTTCCGCTTATTAATGACGGGATAAAAAGTGACGAGCCCCGCACATTCCTGGTGAGACTGGGGGAGCTGAAGGGGGACAGTGGTAATCTCTGCACCCTTTCAAGGAATGAGATCGAGGTCAGGGTTACAAACAGCGGAGGCAGCACCGCGGAGAACCTAGTGACAATGCTGTACAGTGACGGAGAAGAGGATATCTCCGGAAGTGTTACTGTTGAGGATACTATAGCTGCGCCTGTGGATGACAGGGTTATTACCGGGGAACAGACGGGAACAGCGGAGGACGGGTACGTTAGTGATATTATTGAATCTGACGATGTCCCTATTTTAAAAACTTATAATTACGGTGAGATCGGCTTTGACGGCAATCATGGGAAAAGCAAAAATTACTGGGATGATTACGCTTATATTGCAGGCTCATCGGATAACGATTACACAAGCTGGGACGGCGGCTCCGCCAATGGAAACGGATGGCAGTATAAGAGTAAATCTCCCGGGTTCTGCAGCCTGAAGATACCATATATGGCGCAGATGTTTGAGGGATTCAGCGGGAAATTCGAGTATAACGCTCATCTTGCGACTGATATGGATCTCTTTTTGTATGAAATGGAGTATGTTTACGGGTGGGCGGATATCATGCAGGATGCCGAGCCTTATTATGCCGCAAAGACTTCCAGTAATCCCCGGCATACGGATGACAGCTGGCCCGATTATTCCATCAGTTACACCACCGGAGGGCAGATCAATTATAACTGGAACATAGACTCCGGCGTAACCGGTCTTCGGCTGGGGCTTAGCCGTTACGATGCCCATGATGCAAAGGAAGATGTATACAGCCGTATCACCAGCGGGAAATTGCGCCGCCGGACATTTGATAATAATCTGGGGCTCAGGATCCATACTGCAAATGACGGGGAAAGCGGTGGCGGAAATATCCGTACCGCACCGGAGGGAGCGGCTGAATTTGAGGAAAGCTCCGGAGTCTATTCCAGCATGAAGCCTGATGTCAGTATCGTTCCGGGCGCAGGAGGCGTGAATTCGGACGGAAGGCTCTATGTCGGCAGTAAGCTCCGGGTATCCCTTCAGAATCTGGACAGTTACAGGGCCTATACAGGCGACAAACTGGACGCTGCAGTCTATCTGACCCGGAGTAATGGTGAAATTGTAAAGGGAACTCTTGTAGAACAGAGTAACAGCAAGGATTTCTATGTGACACTTCTCTGGAACGGGATGACGGCTGCAGATCTTATGGATACCTATACGATAAATATCGTCATGACACGGAGCCAGTGGCTTTTACTGGATCTGAGCCCCTCTGTTTCCAGGGGGGCCGATGCCCGGGGTGAGCCTGTCAGGGCAGTAGATACCGCCGGCTTTGAAGAAGCCTGGTTAAACTTCCAAAAAAGCGGAAGCGGTTATATTACCCTGGGATACAGCGAGACAACCTCCGAAGCACCGTATTTTTCCACGCATATCAAAGAAAAGCAGCTGGAGGTTTCCCGTCTCAGGATTGAGGAATACAGCGATAAGATGGTTGATCTCCGTATTGTCGAGAATCTCCAGTATATTAATTTTAACCGTGATCCGGAGGACAGGATACTTTTCAATGACAGGATATACAAGGGTAATGAGCGGATATGGCTTGCCACATCTGAGCTTTCTTTCTGGAAGCTGAGATTTAATTATTACAGCAAGGCATATGTTGACGCGGAAAATACCATGACCACCTCTGTAATGCGGACGGAGCTTTACTTTGACGGGGATGGGGACGGAAAGATCTCGGGGAATTTCAATAGAAACACCGGCTATTTTGAACTTGCTCCCGGTTCGGCAGACAGGTTTGTCATGATGCTTGACGAAAATGGGAGCTATAATGAGGTGAGCTTTGCGCCGGAACTCCTGGATAACGGGAAATACGGCGAATACTTCTTAAAAGTTTATTACACCATGCTTCCCCGGAGCCTTACTGTACCCCAGGATAAGAAAAATGCCGTGGCGCAGGTACTTCCGGCCTTCACCACCAGCATAACAGAGCAGACTGTTTATTCCGGGCTGACGGAGGAGCAGCAGAGCTATCGTTATGTGCTTCCGGCTATAGGTGCAGATGGGATCCGGACATCCGATAACCACCCTATGTACGGTGAAAAGGCGGGGGCAGTGCAGTTTGTGGACGTACCCCTGGGCGGCGACCGCCATCCCCTGGAATATGAGGGCGATAAAGAGAAGGGCTATACCTTCTCCTGGGAGCCGGAATATCATGGAAATCTGATCTATCCTTTTACCGATCCAGATCCTATCTATATCGAACACAGCCTTGCGGGGGACAATATCCCCTTAGCTGACGTGTCCTTTAATAATAACACCGTCATAACGGACGAAAAGGGCAAAGCCAATCTTAACGGCTACCTCGGTTCATTTACCGGAGACACAACAATCGCGCTTTGTGTAACGGAGCAGCAAAAAACGGCGGATGAGCTGAAGGCCGACCCGGAGAGCGCCGGGACACTGTTACCCGAGAGTACGGAGCTGATACGCCGCAGTACGGTGCCGGATACCTCAAGTCTTTCATATCTGGAAAGCCCAGGTATGGGAGACGCAGATGTGGATCCCTCTGATGCCGGGAGTAACGAGTATACGGAGCTGATGCCGGATTTTGGCATTGATCTTCCCTTTAACGTAAATAACGGGCTGCTTGGATATGTAACGATCCTTACAAAAGATAATGAGGTCATGATATCTGTTTCTGTACCGGTTTTCTCCATGACCGGTGACAAAAAAGGCGGGGATTTCAAGAAGAACACCTTTCCTGACACTGTGGGAGTTCCAACGGAAAAGAAGTGGAATGAACTTAAGGGCCTGGGACAGAGCATGAAGGAAGGAAATACCTCAAAGCTGCAGGACATTTGGAAGGATAATGGATTTAAAGGCCTGAAGAACGGGGATTTAAAAAGCACAAAGATCACCGTATCCGTCAGTGTCACGATGGTTTATACGCTGAAATATGACAAAGTGAAGAACGAGTGGTACTTTAATGAGTTTGCCGCCGGTACTGTCGGCAGCCTCTCATTTAAGTACACCAAACGTTTTGCGACCTGCCCTATAGTTTATATTTATGCCATGGTCACTGTAAGCAATACTATGACCACCGGAGCAACTGTCGAGAGGAAGATAGTTGAGCGCGCTATCCCTTTCATAAAGGAGGACAGTCCAAAGGAGATTAAAAAGGGCGGAAACATCGGTTTCAGCACGGACTGTAGGAACATCAATATCGAGTTCAGGGGCAAGCTGTACGTTGAGGTTCTGGATAAAAAGGACGGAAAACCGGTTAAAGACTTAAATGCCGGTTTTATGAGATCGGACGGCGGGAAAAGGGGAGTAGTGAACCTTGGCGGCGGAAAAGGAATGAAGTTCGGTTCCGCATATTATATACGCATTACGGCTCTGGAAGACACAACCATAAACTATATGAATGTTGTGGAGAGCGATAAGGAGGAAGTTCGCTGGTCCGGAGTTAAGATTTCCCCAAAGCTCCAGGCTGAATTCGGAATCGGGGCCGGCGTTGATTTTGCCAAGATTGAGGGCTGTTTCAAGCTTGTGGCATCAATAAACATCATAGTTGCGCCCCATACGGACCAGAAAGGGGGAGGACCCGTTATGGAGGTCCAGTCTGCGAGGATTGCCTTGACCATCACTCTGCGGGCGGTTTTATTTGGTGCTTCCTGGGAGTTTGATGCCGCCGGAATCTCAGTTTCTTACAAAAACGGTGAATGGCATTACAGTTATATACTGGCGGGGGATGAGAGTGATTTTCAGAGATCGTCCGGGGGTTCGGATATGGAGATACTGAGGGCTTATGACTCCGATGATCCTTCTGTACCCTTCCAGCTTTCGGGATTTAACAGCAGTGTTTCTTCATTCAGACTGGCGGACGGTATGGCTCTGGGGCATGATTATGATGTCCTGACTGTAAACGGGGAGAACTATCTCGTCTACACTATTGACCGTGATGGTACGGATGGAGATATGGACCGGAGGATGCTGGTGCTCTCCCGTATCGTGTCCACCGGAGGCATCGGCAATGTCGGCCTTGTTAACCCGTTGGATGACATTACACCCTCCGAAAACTCAGCCGGACATGAAAAAGAAAAACCCTACATCCCTGTGGATACCATGGCGAACGGAAGTGACGATGGCACAGGAGACCTGGATTTCAGCGCCTGTGTTGACGGCAGTAAGATCCGTGTCTCCTGGGTGAGCTATACTAAGACAGGATTTGATACGGGTAACGGGGATGCAGTGAGGGAAGCGTCGAAGCATACGGTCGTCAAGACGGCGTCCTATGATACTTCAGGTAAGGATGGCTTCACTAAGGCTGTAAATATAAGCGGAGTATCAGATAACAGGGTAATGTTTTCTGCCTCTTTAAGTGAAAACCTCGTGGCATGGGTTAATGCTGTACCGATGACCGATGCAGAGAGAAACAGCGCAATAAAGAATTATAAATCCGTTCTGGCCTCCATTGGCTACGATCCGGATAGCAGCGGTAATACTGATGATGAAAAGACGAGAAGTGAGATCGGAAAGTACCGCCTTAAAACACAGCAGACGCTCTGGGACGGTGCCGGTAAACAAAACAGCATCGTGATCAGCATGAACGGATGCTTTTCAGAGCAGGTGCTGCCGGAAGGCCAGACAGTTGATAATATAGTCTTCACAGGCAAAAGCACCGGTGCGGACAGCAGTAAATACGTGGCTGCATATACAACTCGTGAGACGGTTTTCACCGATAAAAACGGAGAAAGGCTTAATTCGGCAGAGAGGGCTAAAAATATCCTGACCATCCGGAGGCTGTGCCTTACGGAGTTCTATATTGCCGGCGGCAGACCGGGTGGAACCGGAAAATGCTATTGCGTTCGCACTCTCTATGACTACGAGGATAATACTGAACTTAAAGACGGTATCTGGTCCGGTGGAAGGATCATACCCTGCGAGGAACCGTATTTTGCGAATCTTAAGTCCTTAACCGCTGCCCTTGGGGATAAGCTCGACAGAGCGGAACCGGAAAAGCCGGAGTTACTAAAGGATGTCGGGGACACAGGTGATACGGGGAATAAAGAGGATTTCCTGCTCTTCGAGATGAACGGATGTACTTATCTGATAAGGGAGGATGACCTTTATGCGATGTCTTCCGGTAATGAAGGCTCTGTCACTCCTTTCTTTGCGGTAGAGGATGACCTGAAGGGATCATTAGAATCCGGCGTAACAAGTGCAACCGGAAGGTCTGAGGTAACCATTGGAACAGACGGTGAAGGGGGGCTCGCGGCCGTATATGTTTCAACGGTTCCAAATACCACTAATAACGCGCTTTTCATGTGCAAGTACGATCCTAAGACCGGAACCTGGGGGAAAGGTACTATCCTTGCAATGAACCATATGGATGTTTATGAGGATTCTGTTAATGAAAACTGGGAGCCGGAGGAGACCGGGAAAGCATTTCTCGGTGAACGTGAAAACTATGGAAAGGGCGGAATGGATCAATTTACCTTTACCGAGCCAAAGATCGCACTGGGGGTAAAGGGGGAAGCTGATACCGGGGAAAGCTCTGTGGGAGGTTCGGGAAGAAATACAACACTTCTTATTCTGACACAGGGAAACTACAGCTATTTGAAGCATGTCGACTCCAAAGGAGAAGATTTCCTTACCATCGATCCGAATAAAAGAGGAGATTACCCGAAGGGAACCGGACTATATGCCATCAGCTACGGAGTAGGACATCAGACGATCGGAGAGGCGGCCTTAAGCTTTATTAATTATGATTTTACCGCAGGGGCGGAGCTTCGGGGGAACCTGTCATTTAAGAACACCGGAGATGTGGGTATCCGGGGATCCGGAGATAAAGACCAGGCAATAACCGTAACCCTCAGTGCTGCAGGTGATAACCTGCCGGATACGCGGTTATTAAGCTGGACAATAACGGAGAATATCGTTCCGGGGCAGAAAGTGTCTCTCGACGGCAGCTTCACTCTTCCGATGACGCTCCCGGAGGGAACGAAATTTAATATTACCGTCAGTGAGGGCGATTATTACGCATCGCAGGGAGGGCTGCCATATTCAGCAACCCTCAGCGGAGTACTGACCGTTGAAGAAAAGCCGGAGCTGGGTTTTGAAAAGAATGTAGCTGTTTCTCTCTCGGGGATTGAGGGCGGCGAACTAAAACTGGATAAAGACGGAAACGCTGTGATCGACATAGATTTCCTTGTAAGTAACCGTGGAAACGCCGACGCCGGAAATGTCTATGCTGTCTTCAGTTTTGATACGGGTGAGAGAGGTGAAGACGGAAGCCCCGTCTATAAGGCTCTTGATATCACAGATAATACAATTAATATCGGTGAGGAGGAGAAGCTTGAGCTCTTGAAGGCTTCTGCAGGTCAGACGGGGAATGATCTGAAAAACGGTATCCTCTATATAGGATCCATGAGAAGGGGTTACAGACGCCGTATCAGCGGTACCATCACCCTGTCCCCCGATATGTACTTTACAGCTCCCGATAATTCCCTCGGTTTAAGGGTGGAACTTTTCAGTGATGCGGACACAGGTATTGCAGCGGAAGGAAACGGACTGAAGGTAACGGAGCATGGGGAATATAACAGCGCGAATAATGTATTTACCGGAACCGTGGAGGCTGTCGTGAGCTTTGCCTTAACAGACCAGCTTATGCTTCCAAAGGGATATACGCTGCGTCTGCCCGTGAATTATTTAAGTGCCGCCGGCTCACAGACACCGGATATCCAGATAGCCGAGTATCCGGATAAGGAGGATACAGAGGACAGCGAGCATACCCGTTTTACGCGGATGGAACAGAATCTTGACCTCATCAGTTATGAATCCCGGAGCTATGCGAAGGGCAGGGGTAAGGGGGACATGGTAGTCCGGGCCGGAAAAGAGGGATCCGGTTATATCCGCATCATGGACAGGAATACCAACTCCTACCGGGACATTTCCTATCAGGTCACGAATACAAGAGGAACTTCCATAAGCCCGAAGAATACCAGGTTTAATTTTTATAACAGAGACGGCTCCAATATGAAGGATTCGCCGGGTACCGACTGGATGTATGTTTCAGACTGCATGAGAGGAGTGAAGGGCTGCAGCTTAACATTTGAAACGACTGCAGAATCCATAGATCTTTACGTGCATGGTTCCATTGAGGTTGAGAGTACTTTCCCCGGATTCAGGAAAAAACAGATGAAGGGAACCCTTGAGGAGTTTACCGGTGTTGTATGGCCACATGAGGCGTCCTGCTTTGTCTATTTCGGTCCGAACCCTGATCACCGGGTTCACAAAGTGACTGTTCGCTATTACGACTGGGCCCGAAGCGACAAATATGTGTATTTCAAAAGTTTCATAGAGCATTACGGTGATGAAGAGACCGGGAATATCACGACAACTCCCGATAAGGCGCCGAAAATATACTGGGCAGAAAAATTCCCGGAGAAAGGCAGTATCAATCCGTGGGTCAGCCGGACGTTATGTCTTAATATAGTTGCCGTCAACGGTTTTTCAAGTGTGACTATAACCGGAAGCAGATCCACCAGCAATTGGTGGAAGGATGTTATTTGTTATGGAGCAGCTGCTGTTGAAAAGAAATCCCAGTACTGGGCCTTTGTGGATCTGTATGTCATCGGAAACGGTGATCTCACCATTGATGTCGTGGATAAAAAAGGAAACCACTGTGTGCAGAATGTGAAGGTGGACTGGTTCAAAGATGAAGACAGTGCCACACTGAAAAATTCCGGGGTAAAAGCTGCTTCTGCCGCATGGAAAAATGCGGGAGCGAAGGATGTTTTTGCCGCAGATAAAACCGGGGCTGCCCGGATCATGGATGGAGAAGAGATCGAAAGACCTTCTGAAGAGGAACTGTATGCACAGGGACGATGGATGAGGGCGGAATTGATCAGGGGAGATAATTCCTTTATACGGGTGAAGATTGAGGATAACGCCCCCTATGAAGAAGTGATCGTTGTCGGAGGGGATGCGGATACGGTTCTTGATATTGCTGAATCGCCCTACGATCTGGAGATGGATGATATGAAGAAGCTGAACCTGAAATGGGGAGGACGGGGCAGTGAATTTGATATTCCTGTGGATAAGGACGGGCTGCAGGTGGTGACAGCATACTGCTTCAACCCGGATGCCATATTTGACGATCCTGACTCGGAATATGCCTATACCATAACCCGGCCTGACGGCGCGGAGAATACTTATGATGCCCGGGAAGAATACTATTTCAATATCGAATTTTTCGATACCGGAGATACGGGTGAATCTCAGGAAAAATCGGGTGAAACCCGCAAACCGGTGACACAGTATCTCCCGGATAATGTTCTGACCTTTGATTCCGTTCAGGACGGGGATACACTATATCTGTTAAAGGGTGGAAAGTACTTCTATGAAGAAGGGCTTAATGTAATACCCGAAGTAAAGAAGGCTGTGAAGCTTGTCAAAAAGAAGCACAGGCTTAAGGTAAAGAAGGATTCGGTCCTTACCCTTAAGAAGGGGGATGCAGAGAAGAAAGTAACCCTGAAGGCAGTGAAGATAAAGAAAAAGAACGTGAAGTTAAGCCGCAGTAAGCCGAACGCTTCTTTATCGGAGCTCTTCACGAACGCAGAGGAGCTTCTGCCGGATGTGAAGAACGCTCAGTTCGCAGTGTCTGTAAAGAAAGATAAAAAGGGAATCCTGAAATGGGATGGAATGCCCGCAGCGAACGGAAAGCAGTTTACGTTGTCCGATATTCCCATAACAACCACGGGTAACAGCGGCACTGCCACCATACAGGCTACTTTCGGAGGCAAAGTGTTCAGGGGGAAGGTAAAGTTTAAGAACTCTTCGGGCTAAGGACAGAGATTAAAAAGGCATGGGATGAAATGGAATAAACGATGTAGTAAAATGGGCGTATTAAGGACGAGGAAAAATATTATCTATGAGACTGTTTATTGCGATACAATTTCCTGAGAGAATAAAGAATGCCCTTGCTTATCTGCAGCAGGATATGAAAGACTGCGGGATGAAAGGGAACTATACAAAAGAGGAAAACTTTCATCTGACACTTGCTTTCATAGGTGAGTATAAAGATCCGGAATATGTGATGGATGCCCTTGACGGGATATCCTTTGATCCTTTTATGATGGAACTGGAAGGCTTCGGGAATTTCGGGGATCTTTACTGGGCAGGTATAAAGGAAAGCGAAGAGCTAAAGAATCTTGTAAAGAAAATCCGTCATTCTCTTTCGGATAAAGGGATCCCCTTTGACAGGAAGCGTTTTTCACCGCATGTTACTGTGCTCAGGAAGGCGTCTTTTTCCGGGAACCCCGATTCATTTAAGATATTCCTGCCGGATGAGGCAATGAAAGTTGAAAGCATTTCTCTTATGCGGTCAGACCGTGGGAAGAACGGGATGATCTATACCGGGATAGGATATGTAGAAGCTGTCTGAAACGGAAAAGGCTGAAGTGAAAGGTGAGGCCATATACAAAGATCCGCAGCTGCCTGGACTACCGGATCTGATGCAGTATTTCTGGAAGGAACAGGATGATATTCCCTCAAGGATGGGTTCCTTATATTTGTCCACCACTTTGGAGTCGGGTTTCTTCCACTCCACATTTGCAGCATCGGGATATTCGTGTTCCTGATACGTGAATATAAGCGACCTGTCATCAAGTGCAATATCTGCAATGGTGAACAGGTCGCAGGTTTTCAGATTTTATCCTCCGGAGGATTTCCGTTTTCTCCCGGCTTAAAGCCAGGAGGCGTGCCGTGTTTTCCATGACCACCCATGCCGCTGCTCTCAACCTTGATCTCAATGGATTCACCGCTGTACAGGGTGCCTTCAGTATATTCGGTGCCGTCGACATACAGTTTGTGCCCGTTAAGATCAATTGAATCCTGTTCACAGGTCAGGGAACTGATATATGAATCGCCTGTCAGAACCCATTTGGAACCGTTTTTTAGTTCCACATATACGTCTCCCGATCCGCCATCCACATTGATGGCACCCCGGAATTCCGAATTATTCGGAAAGATATAGGTTCAGGATCGAAATATCGTCTACTGTAATATCGCCGTTTATTTTCTGTTCTTCTGTATAAAGATTCACTTTGCCGCCATTTGACCCTTCATTTCCCCAGCCTGCAACAGCAGCTCTTAAGAATGCGCCGTCTCCATTATTTATGATCTCTGCATCCTTAAGATGTATGTCAGCGACAGTATTATTCACGAAAAATACGTCACCGTTCATGTTAGTAAGGCTGCCGCCGTTCATTGCGAATTCAGCCTTTCCCTTGTCAGCATCCCCGGACATGGACTGATATATCATTACAGCCTTGTAATTGTCAGCTTTATCACTGTTTTTCTTATTGTTGTCAGCAGTGACCGAAACATTATTTAATACAACACTGTTCTTGGGCTGAAAGCAAACTTGGCAGCACAGAGTATGCAGGCTGGTGTCTTGCGTTTATCGAGGACGCACTTGAAATCAGCAATAATATCGAAGTATTCGGCGGAGATTCCGCAAAGGAATCCTGCGAGCTATACAAGGACACTTTGCGGGACGGAGTGCCGGAACGAGGTGCGTTCGTATTCTATGACTGCCTGTGTCCAAGCGGAAACGGTCTGGTCAACTGGGGGCATAGCGGCATAAGTTTTGGGGACGGCCGAGTGATCCATGCGTGGGACACGGTCCGAGTCGATGACTATTTGGGGATCGAAAAGTTGACGGCATTGACCGGAGATCATCCAAAATACCTGGGCTGGGTAGCACTCGAACGCGTACTAAATCAAAAACCGAGAGTGTAATTTCAAAAATTCAAATTTGTCGGGCTGATAATAAGAAAAACTGGAAGGTATTCCATCTGACTCTACTTTCCGTAGGTACCGCTATCAGAAAAACTGATTTACAATCTGTGCATGGAGGTGAGAACGAACATGAACCAATATGTTACAGGCGCAGTTATTAAGCAACTGCGAGAAAAGAATAAGATGACACAGCTTCAGCTGGCGGAAAAGTTGGCAGTAAGTGATAAAAGTGTCTCAAAATGGGAAAATTCGAGAGGGCTTCCGGACATCACCCTGCTGGAGTCTATAGCTGAGGTATTTAGGATTTCAGTTACGGAGCTGATATCCGGCAATACCATTCATAATGCAAATGTATCAGCAAACATGCTGCGGTCGAAATTTTACGTCTGTCCGGTCTGTGGGAATGTGATACACAGCATGGGCGAAGCGGCGATCCATTGTCACGGCATCCAGCTTATGCCTTTAGAGGCGGAACAGACAGATGAGCATCATATGATATTCATCGAGCGTGCCTGTGATGAGTATTATGTGAGTATCGACCACAGAATGACGAAAGAGCATTATATTTCGTTTGTGGCGGCGGCGTCATCCGATGATATGCAGATGGTGAAGCTCTATCCGGAAGGGAACGCTGAAGCAAGATTTAAGATCAGGGGAGTCAGAAGGATCTTCTTTTACTGTAACCGTGATGGCCTGTTTTCAATCGATCCGGTAAAGGGCATTGATGACAAGGAAAGCGGATACGATGATTCGCAGGAACGCAGGGAACTGGAGAAGGCAGCAGATAAGCTGTTTGGATAGGAGGCAGTCGGTTATTATCTTTGCTTCGGGCTATGATACCTTTTCGCTCAGAAATGAAAATGCAGCTGTCCAGGTATATGAGTTGGATCTGCCGGATCTTCTGGATGATAAAAGAAAACGGATTGATAATGCCGGTCTAAAGACGACAGCAAAATATGTGCCATGTGATCTTGCTGATGAAGGCTGGGTAGAAAAACTGCTTGAAAAGGGATTTATGACTTCTGAAAAATCATACGGAAGCCTCTTGGGTATCAGCTATTATCTGGAAAAGGATGAGTGGAAAAAGCTGATCCGTCTTGTTGCAGGTATTATGATGGCAGGCGCTACGATATGCTTTGATTTCCCGTCTACAGATGAGAGTAAAGAAACAAAGGTGAATAAGACTCTGGCAAGTGGCGCAGGGGAGCAGATGAAAGCGCAGTATTCGTTTGTGGAAATGGAAGTCCTTTTATCTGAATGTGGTTTTGCGGTGGTGGAGCATCTTGGAGCTGAAGATATGACAGGAAGGTACTTTGCGGATTATAACAGAAACACGCCTGAGCATCCAATGGCTGCACCCGTTGGAGTGGATTATGTGTTTGCCATGAGGGTGTAGATGACTGTGTAAATGGTGAAAAGACGGATAAGGATTACCACAGTGCGATCTGGATTCCGGGGAAGAAGAAAGATTGAAGCAACTGAATGCATGATGGTGACCGCTGATGGAACTTTTTAGTCTGTCGGCGGTCTTTTCTCTTGGCGAAAAAAAGTATCACTGCTATAATAAACATGACATGCAGTTGTCGTGTTGGATTTGGTATGATACATATGGAGAGTGAGAGGAATGAAAATAGACAGGCTGATCGGGATACTGTCCGTGCTGCTGCAGGAAGAGAAAACTACGGCACCGGAGCTTGCGGAACGGTTTGAGGTGTCGAGAAGGACAATCATTGAGAGGATTTTGAGGTAGATTTTATCAGAATAGTATTAAAGCGGAGCCGGGTTATCCCCGGGTTTAAAAAATGCATTCCAAGGTTCAGATGCATTTCCCTGAAGCCGCCAATCTGGCAGTAAACAATGAGAAGAACGTGAGCGGAATTGTAATAAATGCCTTTTCAGATCCGTTTGAGATCCCGAGAGAAGCGATAGGTATTGTCATCGGCATGGATCTCTGTAAAAGGGAGGGCGAAGATAGTGAGTGAACAGTATTCTAAGAAATCTCAGATCAAATGCCCGCATTACGGCAGTAAGGATACAGCGGGATACATATACGGCTTTCCTATGTTTGACGAACGGATGCAGAAAAAGCTTCAGCTATAATACTGTAGTGTTAGAAGTGGTTTCCAGAAAGCAGGTTAAGGTTGATAATGATGTGATAATGACCAAAAGGAATACGATCCTCCGGGAGAGGCGAGAGAGATTATGATGAAAAGAATCCGTTCAATAGCGACAGTAACCATATTATTTCTATCTCTTATTTTTGCAGGAGTTTACGTATCCGCAAATCCTGGCACTGGAAAAGATCCTATAAAATATGATTATGGGGTTTTTCTTGGTGTGAACGCTGGGAAAAAGGCTATGAGAAAGTTCAGGAAATATAAGACCATAGTTCTTGATGTGCAGAGCGGCTTTGATAAGGATGACATACAGACGCTTAAAGACCGGGGACACCGGGTTTACAGTTACATAAATGTAGGTGCTGTCGAGAATTACAGGGATTATTATAACGATTGTCTGGACATTACCCTTGGAAAGTACGATAACTGGCCTGATGAAAGATGGGTGGATGTTTCCGGCGCAAAGTGGCAGGATTTCATTTTGAAGGATCTATCAGAGAGGATTAAGGATACGGGTGTTGATGGGTATTTCGTAGATAATATCGATGTGTATTATCAGTATCACAGAGAATCTATATATAATGGGGTGGAGATTATTCTGAAGGGTCTTAAGGAAAAGGGTGATGTGATCATTAATGGCGGGGATACTTTCGTTATGGAGTATATTGATAAAGGCGGAGCTGTCGAGTTGATACTTGACGGAGTGAATCAGGAGACGGTATTTACCGCTATCAAGGACTATAACAGAGGTAAATTCAAAGAAAGCAGCGAAGAAGACAGGGATTATTACCTTACTTATACAGAAACTATAAAGAGGCGGGGCAGGGAAGTCTATCTTCTGGAATATACAAAGAGCAGACAGTTAAAGAAAAAGATTCAGGAACGCTCTGGGGAGCTGGGATATAAGTATTATATTTCGAAGAGCCTTGATCTAAGGTGAATTAATGCATTACAACAGGATAAAAGGATTTAAGGAAAACTTGAATGGATAACAGGATCACAGTAAAGAAAATAGTTAACCACAATGATCTTATCGAAATATATGAGAACCCTATAGAGCACGCCTGTCAGACTATAAGGGGAAAAAGGTAATACTTTACTTCTATCCCAAGGACAACACTTGTGATCAAGGCTTATGACGTATGGAAAGAAAAGAAGAACTACGGAAAAGTATCCATGGGTGTAGTGAGGACAACCTATTTAATAGATGAAAACGGAGTCATTATAAAAGCCATGGATAAGGTAAAGGCTGCGGATAATCCGCAGGAGATGCTGGAACTGTTGTAAGCAATACCATCATATCAGGGTGATCAAATGGAGCAGTGTGATTTTTGTGCATACTATGTCTGCGGTGAGGATGAAGATGGAGCGGAGTATTATTGCAAGGATGAGTACCGTATTTTTGCTGTCAGGGGACCGAGAGGCATACCTAACAGTCTGAACGATGCGCTGAAGAGATAGGACTACAACGGGTAAGGTGTATACCAGGTGAAAAATATGGAATGTTTTGACGAATTAAAATCGGTAATTGCAAGACTACGGGCTGAGGATGGATGTCCCTGGGACAGAGAGCAAACACATTTGAGTCTGAAAGCTGCCTGCATTGAGGAAGCTGCTGAAGTGATCGCCGGGATAAACATATTGGATAAGACCGGGAATGCAGAAAATCTGAAAGAAGAACTGGGAGACCTTCTTCTGCAGGTGATGATGCATGCCTGTATTGCAGAGGAAGAAGGTCTTTTCGCCATTGAAGATGTGGTGAAGGGTATTACTGAGAAAATGATCAGAAGGCATCCCCATGTATTTAGAGATGTTACAGCCTCAGATTCCGGGGAAGTGTTAAGGAACTGGGAGGATATAAAGAAGCAGGAGAAGATTGGCAAGGTTGATGATAAGGAGTATTTGATGGATGCATTTGACGAATCCCAAAGACTCATAGAGACTGCAAGAGAACGTAAGAAAGGGTCTTGAAAAGCAATGCGTTTTGTAATACAGGTGGTATCGGAAGCAAACGTCAAAATAGAAGGGCAGATCAGAGGCAGTATAGGCAAAGGCTTTATGGTTCTGATCGGTGTAGGACAGGGAGATGACAAAAAAATAGCGGACAAGATGGTCAGCAAGCTCCTTGGGCTCCGTATCTTTCCGGATGAAAACGGAAAAACAAACCTGTCGCTATCGGATGTAGATGGAGAACTGCTTCTGATCTCCCAGTTCACGTTATATGCTGACTGCCGTAAGGGAAACCGGCCATCATTCATTAATGCAGGTGCGCCGGATGAGGCTGAACGGCTTTATGAGTATATCGTGTCGGAATGCCGGAAACAGATTCCGAAGGTGGATACAGGTGAATTCGGAGCAGAGATGCAGGTGAGCCTTGTGAATGAAGGACCCTTTACGATCATTCTTGATTCAGATGTGATAATGGGATGAACATAAATGGATGAGAGGGAGATCTGAGGTTTGAAGAAAGTAGGGATCACAGTAAAGAAAATAGTTACCCATGATGATCTTATCGAATAGTATGAGAATCCGATAGAACATGCCTGCCAGATGAGCCTTGGACAGACATTCATAGCAAATGGATGGGAGAGACCGGATGGCTGTTGCAGCAGTGCATGGGATGATATTGATGAGGCAGTGGAGAAAGAAGCAGCTAAATATGTTCAACCGTTGGCTGTGGAGGTCATGAGATTAAAGAATATTTATCCTGCAGAAGATTATCATCAGAAGTATCTTGATAAGAATCCAACGGGATACTGTCACATAAACCCTGCTATGATGAACCTGAAAAAGCGGTGATGGAATGAGGATCAGAAAGACAACAGAACGGGATATAGATCGTGTAATGGAGATATATGCCTATGCCCGGAAATTTATGGCGGAACATGGGAATCCGAAACAGTGGGGAGCGACAAACTGGCCTCCGGAGCAAGTGATCCGTAATGATATCAAAGAGGGTAATAGTTTCGTCTGCATAAATGATTCCGGTAAGGTGATCGGGACGTTCTACTTCACCGCAGGGAAAGATATAGAACCGTGTTACCGTGAAATTTTTGACGGTAAATGGCTTGATGACAGCCCTTATGGTGTTGTTCACAGGATAGCTGCAGACGGTTCCGAGAAAGGGACAGGGTCATTCTGTATTAACTGGGCATTCGATCAGTGCGGCCATATCCGCATTGATACTCACGGTGATAACAAAGTAATGCAGGGAATGCTTAAGAAACTGGGATTTAAGCATTGTGGTACTGTTTTTGTTGAAGAGGATAATGATCCCAGGCTGGCTTTTGAAAAGATTTCGGAGAAAGGATAAGAGAACAGGGTATCCTGATGCAGATGATGCAGGAAAAACTTGCAGAAGAACTCTGCGTAAAGAAATCGACGATCTCCATGTATGAGAATGATAAGGTCGATATCAAGGGAAGTATCCTTATTGAACTCTCCAGGTGTGGAAAAGAATGAGGATGCTTCCGATGAAGAGGTGATCAAGGACAGTGCCGGAATCAGAGAGACCCTCAGGGTTCCGGGAGTGATCTAAACTTTGGTGTATGGTCGGAGAAGAGTAGGTAAAACGTATCTTGTGGATCAGGTACTTAAAGGGAAGATTATCTTCAGGCATGCTGGTTTGTCACCAATTGAGATGAAAGAAATGTCTGGAAGAAGTCCTATGCAAAAGCAATTGAAGCACTTTTATACTTCTCTTATTGGACAGGGTATGAAAAAGAATGAATGTCCGAAGGATTGGTTTGAAGCGTTTTTGATGCTGGAGCAGTTGCTGGAAAAGAAGGATAAAGGTCAGAGAATGGTCGTTTTTTTGGATGAACTTCCTTGGCTTGATACTCAAAAGTCCGGTTTTTTAACTGCATTTGAGGGATTTTGGAATACATGGGCGTGTCATAGAGATAATCTTATGATTGTTGTATGTGGCAGTGCAACAACGTGGATAGTAGATAAGCTTATAAATAATCATGGTGGATTATATGACAGGGTTACATACAAGATTAAACCATAGTTCCGTACAGTTTTTAGACTTACACTATCATATAAGCACCTTGAA
>CAMJPM010000055.1 GCA_946407725.1 uncultured Lachnospiraceae bacterium | reverse complement strand
GCTTTTTCCGGGCTATAAGTCAGATTATCCCTGGCTTTTTCCTGTTTTCCGCAGCAATTTCTGCCGCGGAAAGCTGTTTTTCATTATATCATAGCAGTGACATCACCAACAATATAAGAATGTTTTTAACATTTTTTTATGCTATAATCAACTGATAAAGAGGGCAGACTGCGGGCTACGTCGAGGCTTTCAGGTGCGTGCTATCGGACGCAGGCAAGCATTTAGTCCAGTTATTTAAGAAACGTTGTACTATGGTTACAGTAAGAAAAGGCTATACCTGAACCGAAAGAAAGTATACTGAGGTAGGATAAATGTACCCGACAGGAAGATACAACCTGAATTTTGATATAAGCGCCATTTTGCTGACATTTTTTCTTCTGGTTATCTATTTCCGCTCAAAACAGCGGGGCCGGAATATCAGCAGGCTTTTTGCCTGGATCATTTTTATATTAAATATTACCTCAATAATGGACCTTTTCCAGGTCATAATGCGAAATGATCCTTCGATGTTTAATTATTATATAGGTGTCGTCGGGATCTTTCTGGCGCATATCCTCCATAATTCCCTGGCCTGTATGTATTCCCTGTATATAATTTACATGACCAGGACCAATTATCTGATGACGAAACGCCAGAAGATACTGTTTTTTATCCCGGAGGCTCTCCTGCTCATTTTTTCTTTTGTTCCGGCTTTGCGTCAGAAGCTTTACACCCTTAGCAATACCGGGGTCTATTCCCACGGTCCCCTTTATAATTATTATTATGTGATCGTAGGCATATACTTTATCATTACACTATTTGTGATAATCAAATACAGGAAAACCCTGAAGGATAACCTTGTCTACACCTGGATATTCTTCGGCGGGAGCAGCTTAAGCGTGGTGATATCATCTCTTTTTCCCTATCTCAGGGCTACGCTCTATATTCAGTCTCTCTGCGCCCTGGGGATCTTTATCGCCATTGAAAACGCCAATACGGGATTTGACAATGAAAGCGGTGCCATGACCGGTTATGCCCTGATAAAGGAAGCGGAGATACTTTATTCCGAGCCCTTTAAATCTGCTGTGGTCTCTGTGAAAATACCGAATATGGATTACTATATCTCAATTTTCGGTAGAAATAACGTCTTTAAGCTGATAAGGGCAGTCTCCTCCTATCTTTCTTTTATCGGAGGCAGGAATTGCAATGTTTATTACCCCTCCACCGGTATCTTTGACGTCATCTTCTACAATATGTCCCAGGAGAAGGCTGTGGAAAAGGGCAATGCCATAAGACAGCGCTTTAATAAAAAGTGGGATATTCCGGGAATGAACGTGGCTGTTCCCGTGCAGATCTGGGTCACCTCCATTCCCGACAGGATAATGAACGTGGAGCAGCTCATGGCCTTTGCCGGATCAAATTATGATCCCCGGATAAAGGAAGACATCCATCTTGTGGACGGAATAAACACCGAGAAAAGGCTGAAAAACGTAGAAGAAGCCATAAAAAGAGGCTTAAGGAACAGACAGCTCTCCGTTTATTACCAGCCCATAATCGACACCAGAACAGGAACCTTCCGCTCAGCCGAGGCACTTGTAAGGTATACGGATGAGGTCCTGGGAGCCATTGCTCCTGAGGAATTCATCCGTGTCGCGGAGCACATGGGAGTAATAGGAAAAATCGGGGATATTGTATTTGAAAAGGTGTGCGCCTTTGTGGCGGAGGAACATCCCGAGCAGCACGGTATGGATTTTATCTCCGTAAATCTGTCGGCAGTACAGTGCATGGATGAGAATCTGGCCCGGAGGCTTTCGGATATAGCCGGAAAATACGGAGCCAATACCAGAAGGATCAATCTTGAAATATCGAGCGATATTTTTTCCTATAATGAAGAAATGCTGGAGAGGGCTGTAAAGGGGCTCAGACAGCATGGCTTCCTTATTTCCCTTGACGATTTCGGAAAAGGAGACACGAATTTTGAAGATCTGATAAAGCACCCCTTCACCTTCATAAAGGTAGACAGAAAGATGCTGTGGCAGGCCGGAAGAGAGGAGAAAAAGGATATTATCCTAAGACATATTATCAGAATGCTCCGGGAACTTAAATATACGGTGGTCGTCGAGGGCGTGGAGACGGATGAACAGCGAAATGAGCTTCTTGAGCTCAAGGTTGACTTCCTGCAGGGCTTCTTCTATTCCCTTCCCCTTTCAGAAGCGCAATTTAAGGAGCTGATCGAAGGTGCTGAAATCTAATCGGGATAAAAAACAGTATTAAATATTTATTGGTGTACCTGTCCGGTTTGGCGCCGGTAGATTTTTATACCGCATAGGTCGTATATTTGTTTAAAATCATATACAACGGGGAAATAATGAAAATAAGGGCATTTTTGCCCTTGACATTTTATTAACATAGTCATAAGATTGCTTTCGTTGAAAACGAGCCGGCATTCTGCCGGCGTCCGGGCAGTCGCCCAGAAGTTTCCTTTTTATATATCCGGTGCTTTTGTTCACGTCTGAAGAATTGTCTTTTCCGGTTCCGGAATTTCAGGGAGTAAATTTGGCAGAATTCAAGTCTAAAAAGCAAATCATAAACGACAGAGCACTGGATAGAAAAAAAACCAAAGGATCTGTTTACCCCATCACTGCTCTAATGAGCCGAATACGCGTATCTATTCAGAAACCGGAGGGTTTTGAACAGATAAAAATTTCTTCTTAAATTCATCGAACGGAAGGGGTCTGGAATAGAAGTAGCCCTGGAACGTCTTTACAGGATACTTTCTGAGTATTTCCGCCATTTCTTCGCTTTCGATGCCTTCTATGCAGGTTTTTGCTCCGTATATGGATGATACCTCTGTTATTGCAGCCGCCAGCTTTTCCTCTTTTGCATCATCAGTAACATTCATGACAAGCTGTCTGTCGATCTTAACCACATCACACTCGAACTGCTTTAAGATACTGATGGATGAGAAGCCTGTTCCGAAATCATCCAGTGCAAAGGTTATTCCCTCCTGTCTGAGGGTAAATATCACGTTTTTAAGTCTTCTTATATCAATAAGACGACATCTTTCCGTCAATTCCAGACACAGGTTTTTCGCAGGGAAACCGGTATCCGCTATGGCTTCCTTGACCATATAGACAAAATCGGGATGCTTTATCTGTGCATAGGACAGGTTCACATTTATTTTGAAATCTGGAAATTCCGAAAGCATTTCCTTTGAGTCTGAAAGAGCCTGTCTCAGTATCCATTTTCCCAGCAGTGGAAAGAGCGCGTCATTTTCAAGAACAGGGATAAAATCATTTGGCATTACTATTGAGCCGTTTTCATCCCGCCACCTTATAAGCGCTTCAGCTCCTATAAGCTTTTCACTTTGGGCATCCACTATGGGCTGATAAAAGTTTTCAAAGCCTTTGCAGTCTTTTGTCACGGAACTTCTGATCTCATTGATGATATCCAGTTTTTTTCTGGTGTCTTTGGCAAGACCGTTTTCAAATACACAGAAATCCCCTTCACAGTTATATTTTGAACGTTCATATGAATTCGTGAGACAGGAATAAACGGTCTTCGTATCCAGAAGGAAGGAATTAAGATAGATGGCGCCTCCGTTCACCGGAAGATCAACTCTTTTACCGTCAAGCTTAAAGGTTTTCCTTACAATGCCCTGGAGACGCTTGTAACGCCTTTCCAGCTCACTTAATTCCGTATTTCTGCTTATAACGGCCAGCTTTATTCCGTCCAGACGGAACACAAGACCCAGATCCTTAAACATATCGTTTATAAACTGGCCTGCGTGCTGCAATACCAAATTTCCGAAATCATAACCGTAAAGATCATTGATCCTGGAAAAATGGCTGGTACCCATCATCAGAATGGAAACAGGTATATGGCTGTCAATACAGATCTGAAGCTCTCTGAAAAATACCGCCTGATTGGGAAGCCCCGTGAGCTCATCAATGGCCTCTCCTACTGTCTGGTTTCTGATAACACCCACGAAATACCGTGGAGCATTTTTATCATCCAGAATGACTTTTCCACGGCAGATCACCATTTTATAGGAACCGTCAGCAGCCATGACCCTGTATTGCATGTCATGTATCCTGCTGGAACCGTCAAAAAGCGCTTTCGTGCTTTCCATGTAGCTCTCTTTGTCGTCAGGATGAATATGCTCCATCCAGATATCTCCGGCGTGGATCATATATTCCCCGGGCATTCCAAAGTATTCAACAGCCCTTTTTGACCATCTGGAAAAATCGTGCCTCATATCACAGAGAAAGACATTTGCTCCCTCCGCAACTGTATCATAGGATTCAAACAGCGCATCCAGTATAAGTTTTCTTTTCTTTGTGATCTTACCCATAAGCAGAATATATCCCCCTCAAATGTATACTATACCATAAATGCGGAAAGAAAAGAAGCCGTTTTGTGGCTTTTACCGAATTCTGCTGTTAAATCCAATGATTTATGGTAAAATATTTACATGATCCCTGAAGAATTTAAGAAGCGTATGAAAAACACCCTGGAGGAAGACGATTTTCAGGAATTCATGCAGTCCTTTGAAGAAGAACCGCTGAGATCCTTAAGGAAAAACGGTCTGAAAAAACGTTTTCTAAACAACATTTTCCATCCCGATCCCCCTTTTTTTTCAGGAGAAAAGGTGGAATGGTTTGAAAACGCATGTTACTATAACGATATTCTGTCTCCCGGTAAACACCCTTTTCACGAGGCGGGTGTCTATTATATCCAGGAAGCCAGTGCCATGGCTCCCCCGCTATGGCTTGATGCAGGCCGGGACCTAAGGGTTCTGGATCTCTGCGCCGCCCCCGGCGGAAAAAGCACCATGATCGCGGAGCTCCTTGATAATACCGGACTTCTTGTGGCCAATGAACCGGTTATTTCCCGGGCAAAAATTCTTTCTTTGAATATAGAAAGAATGGGGATAATGAATACCCTGGTGACAAATGAACCTCCGGAGAAGCTTTCGGACAGATTTGAGGCTTATTTTGACAGGATACTTGTTGACGCCCCCTGTTCAGGGGAGGGGATGTTCAGAAAGGACATTACTGCCACAGAGGAATGGAGCCCGGAAAATGTGGTAATGTGTGCATCACGCCAGGCCTCTATCCTTAAGGAGGCCGCAAAAATGCTCATCCCCGGCGGCATCATGGTATATTCCACCTGTACCTTTTCCAGATCGGAGAACGAGGAATGCATTGCAGGATTTCTTGCAAATGAACCGGATTTCTCCCTGCTCCCTCCGGAGGAAATAAGGCCTCTGCCCTCTTCCTTCTGTAAAACAGTGATCTCACATAATGCAATTTCTGCAGGACAGGGCATCCGTATCTGGCCCCACAAGGCGAAGGGCGAGGGTCATTTCTTCGCCGTACTTAAGAGAAAAGGCAGTGAAAATGGCAATATAAGAAGGATCAGCAGGACCGGTACGTTAAAGGAAGCAAATCCCTCATGCAAAAAACTGTTTAAGGATTTTTGCCGCCGTGACCTGCCGGGACTTACGCTTCCGGAGGGGATAATCCACTCCTTCGGGGATCAGCTCTATTTTTCAAATAAATTCATGCCGGGAATGGAGGGACTTAAAGTGCTGCGACCCGGGCTGCATCTTGGAACAGTTAAAAAGGACCGTTTTGAACCGTCCCACGCCCTGGCCCTCTTCTCTTCCCCCGATATGGCCGGAAGAAACGCTGCTCTTTCAGGTTTAAGGGAGGCTGAAAAATACATAAGGGGCGAAAGCCTTTTCACTCAAGACATATCCTTTAACGGGAGTTCCGACAAGGGCTGGTGTCTAATAAGCCTTGAGGGCTATTCCCTGGGCTGGGGAAAGTACGACGGCAGAATGATAAAAAACCATTACCCCAAGGGGTTAAGGATAAATTAAAAGAAAGGAAAGGATCAAGAAATGAGCGAAGAAGAAAAGAAAGCAGTTGGAAGTCTTGAAGACAAGGAGGCAAAGGAGCTGTTAAGGGAGCTTCTGGAATTTGAAAAAAAAGAGGCCAGATACCAGAAATTCACCTCAATCCTGATTTGCTGCCTGGTGCTGATCATTGGAGCCGCATGCTTTAAGATCGTTCCGGTGGCCGTTGAAACACTTAAAACCGCCAACGATACCATCATCATGGGTCAGGAAGCCCTCTCAAAGATCAATACCGAAATGGACAACATAAACGCCATGGTGGCCAGCATCACCGCCACCAGCAATAACATGAATACCATGGTGGAAACAAATTCATCAGACCTTACGAATGCTGTTAAACAGCTTTCATCCATAGATTTTACGGGACTTAACAAGGCGATCTCAGATCTCCAGACCTCTGTAGGAGGCCTTGCAAAGATCAGCCGTATCTTCGGCTGATATGAAAAAACCCGTCCTTTCCCTTAAATAGGAAAGGACGGGGCTTTTTTTATGCTTGTTTGTTATGCTGTGAAATCTATCTTTGAACCGATTGAGAGCATCTGCTCACTCTTTACACTGCTCCAGTCAAAGTTTATGATCTTGTCCAGGAGCTCTTCAGCGGAATCTGCTTTAATATCGGCTTTCTTAACCTGATCGTTTTTAAATCCCTTAAACTCAGGCTTCTCACCCTTTTCTGCAGCTTTCTTCTCTTCCCGCCGCTTTCTTAACTTCTCCTCATCTTCCTTTGCCTTCTCAGCTCTCTTCTCCCTGAGCTCTGCTATCCTGTCATTCTGCTCTTTGCTTGACTGCTCCAGCTTTGCAAAGAAGCTGAGTGTGCCGTCCTTGCTTACAGAGAATCCAATGTTCTTTACTTCACCGTCTTTTCCGGCTTCCTTAAGCTGTTCCTTGATGTCGTCCAGCTGCTTTGTGCCGTCCTCGATGATGCCCATGTATTTCTCTTTTGCCTCTGCATCCCGGGCCATCTCCTCCAAAAGCTCCGGCTCGATAAGAACACTGTAGTCCTTTGTTCCTCTGGAAAGATATTCCTGGGCCTCTTCATCGGAGGAATAATTTGCCACGAAGAAATCCGTATTATCTCCATATTTCTCCTTTAACTCTTCAAGGATCTTCTTCGCGCCGTCTGACAATTCAACACCATTCTGTACACCGCCGGCTCCCTCGGTCTTTTTGTTCTTTACATACATGGCTGCAGAATCTTCGCCATTTTTGACTGCAGGATCGCCCTCGGGCTTCCTGCCGCCGAACTTCCTGATGTTTTCACCGACCATCCCTGCGTTCTGGTAAAAACCGTATCCTTTGATATTGTTCATTCCGTGAACCTCCTTTTTTCAAATTTGCCTTAAACGGCAATAAAAATCTACCTTATCAGTATCTATATCGGTCTTTTCCGGTTCATTCTTAACCCCCGGAGACAAATTTTTAAAAGATTTTTTGAAATATCCTTAAATGAAAAACAGGATTCAGCACGCAAGTACAAATCTTGTGACAAAGGTGGAATCCTTTTCCTCAAATCCCACGGAACCGCCATACTTTTCAACGATACTTATGATATTCTTTGTTCCGATTCCGCTCTTTATCTTCTTTGAACTGACCGGATGTCCCTCCGAGTCAAATTTTGTGCCTGGAATACAGCTGTTCACCACGCTTCCCTTAAGCTTTCCGTTTTCGTAATCCAGCTTCACATCCAGATATTTTTCCTCGGTCGGTATCTTTTCCAGAGCCTCTGCACAGTTTTCAAGAATATTGGAGATCAGGGCTGAGAGATCCACATCCGTCATATTGAGATCCTCCGGAACACCTGCCCTTATCTTCATGGTGCAGCTATCCTTCTTAAGCCTGTTATGGTATATGGAAAGGATACTGTTGATCAGCTTGTTGTCACAGTAGGTCATGGAAGTGACATTTTCCAGGTTTCCGTCCAGTTCGTTTAAATAATGGATGGCCTCCGCGGTGTCGCCCTCGTTTAAGAGCTGCCGGAGCACCCTGGTATAGTGGCGAAGATCATGGTGATGCCTGTTTATGAGGCTCATGTTTTCCTCATAGGCGGCAAGCTCCTTCTCCATATTCTTCAGCCGCTCCTGCTGCCGCATTTTTTCAGCTTCCTCAGCCTTCAGCTCTATCCTGTGGTTATATACTATCTCGTATTGCAATACCCAGGCAATAAAGGAGGCTGCAAGAAAGATAATGGGATAAAAGGTCAGCACGTCACCGCCATATTCTATGAAGTGCTCCCTGAAGCCCCACATATATATGACAGAAAGTGTAAAGCCCCCCATAGAGATCTGAAATCCGGTCACAAGTCCCGCAAAATAATCAGCCATGAAGGGTATCAGCAATAACCAGAGCCAGAAGCCGTCCAGCCCGCCCCGCATGGGGTAGGGATTGACAAAAAAGGATATGGCAAAGACCATAAAGCTCCCGAAGCCCGCAATGGTAGCAGCTGTTCCCGTGGAATTAGTCCAGAAAAGCATGACCAGTGAGAGGCCCATGGAGAGGATAAGCCCGAGATAGGTGCCAAAGGTGCCGTAATAACCGTTCAGCATGGGATAGATGCTGAATGCTATGCAGAGCAGGATAAGCATTCCCATTCCGCCGCACATGACCTTCATCCTTCGCTTCCTGAAATTCACCGATTCCTCGGTCTTGTCCAGCTCTATTATCCCGCTGATAAAGCGGCCGATATTATTGATCATCTGCATTTACCTTAAGCGTATTATATGAGATACTTTCAGGTCTGTCGGTTCTTATTATCCCCACCAGCTTTCCATGGATCACCAGCCTTTTTTTGCCGGCTCCCGCTCCTGAACAGGTGGAAAGTGTCACGGTCCTGTCATCCGTTGTTACATCGACTCCCAGATCCACAATGCTTTCATCCTTGACCAGTTTGATAAAATCCCTGTATTCATCCAGTGTTGCGGGATTGTGAAAGGTATCTGACCTGGGGGCCGTCACATGGATGGAGTACATATGGTATTTTCTTATTTGATCCTTCTGAAAAAGATAAAAATAGGGATCGTCCAGGGCGATCTGGGGATCGTTCAATATATGCTTTAAGGAACCGAACATTGAACCGTTCCGCATATTGTGGCCGTAAATATAGACGTTGTAGTCCATCATATCAGGCCAGGCCTGACAGTCCATGTAGATGCAGCCGTTCACATTGTTGTCCCCGTCAAAGGTGTGGTGGAGATAATATTCATTGTCCTCTCCCTTTACCACGGGATAGCTCACTCCTGTGGGAGCAATATAGAGCCAGCAGAAATAATCCTTATTCTTTTCCGCAAGGGAAGTATGGGCAATGCTCAGAGGCGGAACGGACTGATCCTCTGTCCAGACATATTTATCTTCTTTCTCTTCCGGTTCATCTCCTGAAACCGCCTTTTTGGGTTTGACATTTTCTACATCCAGAACGCTTACGTATTCCTTTTCAACCTTGCTGTACTCCAGATCCCCCGCCTGATACTCCCATATAGACCTTATCATGTTAAAGGCAGCAACGATCACCAGAAGGCCCAGTATCACCAGCACACTCACCAGGTTTCTGCGGCTATGGATGTCTTTTTCCTTATTTCCTTTTATATTCTTACCTGACTCACTATCACTCATGTATTGTTCCTTGCTGAGGCTATCCCTCCTGCCTGTCTTCCCCTGTTATTTCTTTTGCGGCCCTGTCTGCCGCTGCCGTAGCCAGGGCATCACATCTTTCATTCTCCGCGTGGCCGTTATGCCCTTTTATCCAGGTGAATTCCAGCTCATGATCCCTGGCAGCCTCAAGAAGCCGCTGCCATAGATCAATATTCTTTACCGGTTTGTTGCCTGAACCCTTCCAGCCCTTCTCCTGCCATGACTTTAACCACTGCTTCTCAAAGGCGTTCACCACATACTGGGAATCAGAAACTACCATAACATGACAGGGCTGATTTAGCTTTTCCAGCCCGGCAATAACACCCATTATTTCCATCCTGTTATTTGTGGTATCGGCAAATCCTTCGGAATACTCTCTTTCAAAGACCCTGCCCTCTTTATCCACATATCTTAAGATCGTACCGTAGCCCCCGGGTCCCGGATTTCCCCTGCTGGAACCGTCGGAAAACAGTGTGACCCTCGTCAGATCTTTCTCCATTCACCCTCCTTAAGGAAATCGTCGCTGAGCTCAAAGGCCTGATCCGTGATGCTGCTGTCAAAGCCCATTACGGAAAGGAGCATTATGGCATCTCTTGAATCCGTTCTTCCCTTTTTTAGCTCATACGGGAAAGAGATCCCGTTCTCAGTGACCTCTTCCTCAAAATGATAGTTGTCATATATGTCTTCGAGTATACGGGTTATGGGTGTATCGTGGGTAGCCGCGAAAACAAGGGCATTGTCCGAAATGCTCTTTAACAGCACCGATAGGGAAGCTATTCGCTCCACAGTATTTGTACCCTTAAGCACCTCATCCAGAAATACGGCGATCTTTCTACCGCTGTTACAGGCTTCAACTATCCTCTTTATGGATTTTATCTCCGTAACGTAAAGGCTGTCCCCCTTCATGAGGTTGTCCCTTAAGGACATGGAAGAGAGTACCTCCATCCTGTCTGACCTGTAATATTCCGCGGGCACCGTATACAACGTCTCTGCAAGGATCACGGATATGGCGGCGCTTTTTAGGAAAGTGGATTTCCCCGAAGCGTTTGAACCGGTGAGGAGCATCAGGGAAACATCGTTAAGGTCATAGGGTACCGGATCCTCAAGGAGGGGATGTCTGCCCTTTTTTACGGAAAGAGAACTTCCCGCCTTAAATGACGGTTCAGTAAAGCACCCAAGCTTCTCTCTGAAAAGCGAAAGGGAGATCATGGCATCCAGGAACCCGGTAACGTCGAAAAGCTCCGCTATTGCTTCCCTGTTTTCTTCGGCGGCCCTGATCATGCCATTCATGCGTATGAGATCCGGGTGAAAAAATATCCTGATAAAATCCAGGGGAAGCTCCATTATGCCTCCGGTGAGGCGCTTTCCCGTAATAACTATAAAGGAGCCCCGTTCAATGCCCTTAAGGCGCATGTTCAGGTTTTCAAGGCGCTTTTCATATTCCGAAAGCCCGGCCACTCCCATGGAAGAGAGATCCTTTGCTCCCCTTATCTCCAGGATAAGGTTTCGAAACACCGGCATAACCCCGGAGATCTCATTTTTTCTCTTAAAGTAGGTAGTCACATTGAAGGCCGAGGCCGCTATGAAAAGTATAAACCCCAGGGGCGGATTGATAAAGATGAAGCACAGGGCGATGATCCCGAAAAAGAGTGCCAGATAATGGATAATGTCATTGTCTTTTTTTACGCTGTAAAGCTCCTCTATCCTCTCGTGAAAGGAGGAAGCCTTAATCCTCTCCCTGTCCCCCAGGGAGGAAAGATAAGTCTCCCTCACCTTCGGACAATCCGAAAACAGCTGCGCAACCCTGCCCCTTTCTTTAAGGAGAGCCTCATCCTCATCCCTTAAAAGCGGACGGCGAAGCATATCATAAAGATATTCTCCGCCGTTTTGTGAGCATGTGTTATCGATTCTCATAAACAGCTCATCCATATCCAGGTCATTCCAGGTAATGTCATCCACCGTTACAGAACCCGGCAGTTTTTCCTTCAGCCGGAAATAACCTGAAATATTCGCATATTCATCCCTGCTGTATTTATATCCCATATCCTGTACCAGATGAATGTGTCAGTACACTTGCCGCAGGCAGGAAAAGCCCATCGGTGAACAGTTACTTAAACCTCTATTTCCTTATTGATCCTTTCCACCGTCCTGCTGACTTCACTGTAGATCCGCTCCGGATCCTCTCCGATATTAAAGGCTCCGTCCTCATACCTTATGACCCCGTCTATCATGGTGAGCTTCACATTGGCCTTGGAACCGGAATATACGATATTCTTCATTATATTATTGAGAGGCTGCATATTGGGAGCAAAAAGATCCAGTACAATAAGATCCGCCTTTTTCCCCTCCGCAAGGGAATCACATTCCGGAAGCCCGATGACCTCTGCTCCCTCAGAGCAGGCGATGCGGAGCACCTCCATGGCATCCACTGCAGCCGCATCATTTTCCTTTAACTTTCCAAGGGCAGTTGTAAGGAACATCTCCCTGAACATATCTAGACAGTTATTGCTGGCAGGACCGTCGGTTCCTATACCGAGTTTCACTCCCTCCTTAAGATAACGGCTTATGGGAGCAATCCCACTGGCCAGCTTTGCATTGGATGCGGGATTGGTAACAACCGCTATACTTCTTTTCTTCATTATTTCCAGATCCTTATCCGTAACATGGACTCCGTGGAAGAAAAGAGCGCCATAATCAAAAAGCCCAAGAGAATCCAGATATTCCACCGGCGAAAGTCCCTGATGTCTTTCCCTGCAGCCCTGGACCTCAAATTCAGTCTCGGACATATGAAGATAAAGAGGAGCCTTTTTTTCATGCACCAGAGTGGAAATCTCCTTCAGCAGTTCCTCTGAGCAGGTATACTCAGCATGGATACCCAGTCTGAAGGATGTGAGGGAGTTTTCTTTGTTGTAGTTTTCATACCATTCTTTTAAAAGTCCCGCGCTCTGGGAGAAATTATTAACACATCCGCACTGTACGCAGCGCATTCCCGTCTCTTCCGTAGCCCTTGCAATGGCCTCCGGCATCAGGTACATATCACAGATCCCGGTAACACCGCCGGTGAGATATTCCATTACGGAAAGCTTTGTGCTGTAATAGATATCATCAGCAGTAAGACGTGCCTCCCTGGGGAATATCTGTTTATTCAGCCAGTCTTCCAGCTTCATGTCATCCGCCATGGAACGTAAAAAAGCCATTCCCGAATGGGTGTGGCAGTTTTTAAATCCCGGCATGATCACATTTCCCTTAAGATCCATCTCCCGGTCAAAGGAAAGCCCCTGGCAGACTTCATTATATCTGCTGTCCTTTCCGTCACCGCAATAAGCTATGGTATCACCCGTTACTATGACTTCTCCGCCGTCAATAATATTGCTGTCACCGTAGAAAGCTATCACTCTGCCATTAAAAAAACGGATATTCACTGGTATCTCCCTTGATAACGCATGTATCATAATCGAATTCAGAAAACCTATAGGTTAAAATCTCTTTATGGCGCTGATAAGGAGCTCCTTAAATTTGGGAGCCGCATTTACTCCTGCCTCAAGCACCTCTTCCTCTGTAAGGGGATGCTCGGAAATACCTGCCGCCAGATTGGCAATGCAGGAAACCGCCACAACCCTCATTCTTGCGTGATGGGCGGCAATGGCCTCCACGACGGTGCTCATGCCTACGGCGTCAGCTCCCATGGACTTAAACATCCTGATCTCTGCAGGAGATTCATATGAGGGACCAGTGGTCTGGATATAAACTCCCTCTTTCAGATTTATCCCCACCTCTTTTGCGGTAGTACGCAGAATATCGTTGAGAGCGGGATCATAAACATAGGTCATATCCGGGAACCTGACCCCGAATTCCATTATATTGGGTCCGATCAGCGGATTGGGCACAAATGAGGAAATGTGGCCTGTGAGCATCATAAAATCTCCGGCCCTGAAGGAAGGATTGATGCCTCCGGAGGCATTTGTAAGAAATAAGATCTTTGCCCCCATAAGCTTCATAAGCCTGGCGGGTAGAACAACATCTGTTATCGGATATCCTTCATAATAATGGACCCTGCCCTTCATGCAGATGATCTTCTTTTCTCCCAGCGTTCCGTATATCAGCTGTCCCGCATGACCGGGAGCAGTGGAAACGGGAAAACCGTCTATATCTTTATAATCGATAACACCCTCTACCTCAATATTATCAGCGAAATCTCCCAGGCCGGAACCCAGTACAAGAGCTACCTCCGGTTCAAAATCCGTCTTCCTTCTGATATCGTCATAGCATCTCTTTACTTTTTCATAAACAGCATTCTCAGCCATTATCCACCTCCTGGTCCATAAGTGCCTTAATCTTGTTTTTATGCTTTACCGGACCCTCTATTCCGTTCTCAACCTCTGAAAGGATCTGCTGAGCCTTTTCACTCTGGTTTTCGTTAATATAAATAACACACGCTTCTTTAGCCCCGTCAAACTCTCTTCTCTTGAAAAACGGAACCTTTTCCCATTTTTCGAGATATGAGATCCCGGCATTAACAAGTCTCCTGACAAGGAGCTCTTTCTTTTTAATATCAACTGTTTTAATTAGCTTGATCTCGTGATTTACCATATTCCGTACCTGTTAAGAACCGATGCTCTGAGCACCTGAGTTTGAAGAAGGCTTCTTAGGGCCTATGTAATTAAGTACTATGTGATATTTGAGTTGTCTTTTTTCACCGTTTGTAAGCTTTGTTTTGTTATTCGTCACAAAAACGGCAACACCCAAACCGTCAAAATATTCACTTCCCATAAGGGCGGTATTGTGGGTTTTGATGGTGGTAAAAGCGTTCACGGCGGAATCGTAATTCTTTCCTCCCGCCATATCCTCCCCGGCATATTTTCCGGTAAGAGATCTCAATACACTGATCTCTTCATAGTTGCGATTACAAAGGATTTCTTCATTATAAGCCGTGTAATATGATGTTTCCATGGGCCTGATATGTGAAAAGAGCACCGATGCCTCGAGAGCCCTGGTCTCGGCAACAGTATTAAGGGCATTCTGGCTTGCGGAATCGTCATCATAGGCTCCGGAAAAGGGCAGTATCTTCTCGTTACCCTCCTCGCTGTTTAACTGCATCCTGTAATCATTTACCAGATTATAGATCTTCTTTGCCATGGCGGCATCAAAATAGCCTTTTATCTTTTTTGTCTCCCCGTTACCCATATCCACAAAATAATATGACATATCAGGTGTTCCGGTTCGAATCTTGAGAACACAGCTGATTTTGGGAGATTTTTTGTTCAGTCCGAAATACGCGGTTATTTTGGTCTTTCCCTTTTTTCTGACTGAAATTTCACCTGTTTTGTAATCTATCGCCGCCACTTCAGGCTTTGAGCTGTAAAATAGATCGGGCGATACCGTAGTCCCGGAGATATAGTCCAAAGCATTGCAGGACTGGGTAAGATCACTGATATAGGGAAGCCTTAAGAGGGGCTCCTGTACCTCTATCTTCCGGTTGGCAATCTCGGTACCTGAGTTGTTATATGCTCTTATGGTAGCGATCCCCGCCTTCTTTCCCTTTACAACACCATATTTAGTAACAGATGCAATCTTTTTATCCGAGTGGTCTGTTCTATAATAACTGATATCCAGATAAGCATCAAAGTAATCGGTAATATCCAGCCTTTCACCCTTAACTATGATACCCATAAGCGCTCCCATCTGGGTAACGCTTGATATTTCATTCATTGATGACGTAAGATAAGTCTCATTCTCAGCTCCCGGACAGAAGCTGATATTTAAGAGACATATGGACAGCAGAAGAATAACTGCCGTCATCTTACGTCTTCTGCCCATCAGGAGTGAACCCAGACGGGAGTTCCCTCAGGAACAGCCGAATAAAGAGCAGGCATCAGAGCCGGTGGAACATTTATACAGCCATGTGACCCGTTTGTCTGATAGATCTGACCGCCGAAATTTGATCTCCAGGATGCGTCATGTATTCCTACATTATTTACTATCCTCATCCAGTAATGAACAAAGGATTCATAATCCTCTCCCTTAAGGGTTCTGTTCAACTGCTTATACTGTACCGAGAACAGTCCCTCAGGTGTATCATGGCCTGCGGATACCTTTCCCGTAACCACGGGAGCCGCATACACTGCCTGTCCGTTTGTAAACAATGTCAGTGTCTGGGTCGTTTTATTTACATCAACGTAATTTCCGCCGTTTATCTCCATGTTTACAGGTGAGGAAAATGTCTCATTCACACCAGGCATGGGGGGTTCAAATACAGGAAGGGGTTCGCTTGCCTGCCCCACAGGTATATAGCAGGGAATGTGATCCCCAGGAAGGATGGCCCCCATGACCACACCTTTGAGGTAAGCCTTTTCAACCTCCTGATTGAGTACTGCAAAAGGTGTGTTGTATTTCTCTGCCAGTGCAGCTACATATATATCTATGATGCCGGGATCCTGACGGAACAGATCTATGGAATAGGCTTCCACCCTGAATACCTCAGGCTGTCCCTCGGGAATGGCAAGACCTGTAAATATGTAGTTAACAGTTTCTCCTTCAGCTCTTGCTTCCTTCATTCCCACAAGGGGAACAGCAAGCACAGCCAGAAAAGTGATAAGTAAAAGTTTCTTTAATAGTGAATTCATAACTTTAGTCCCTCATAAAAATAATGTCTCTTCGTTTGTCGTTTTCTACCCTGCATTATAACCTACATAACGCCTGGAATGGATAAAATATTATATGTTATTTTTAAAATAACATATGAAATAATCAAAATAACTTCTGCTATTTAGCAGGTAACATCCGTAATGGGAAAATTTTTCTGATTTTTCTAAAATAACACTCGTGTCAGGATATCCCCTTCAGGACTTTCTGATCACCCGGAATTTTGGTTCATCATCCTCTTCTTCAGGAAGATCATCTTCATCATCCGGATCATAATCATCCGGATCATAATCATCTTCGAGCTCCGGTACATCCCTGAAGCCCATGGATGACCTGAATGAACTTCTCTCACCGTAGCTGTACCTTTCATCCATGTCCTCTGACGAAGGAGCGGCCGTAGTGAGCCGTCTCTTTTTCTTCAGCTTTGCGGCCTCATATCCTGAAATAACAGCCACTATCCCAATAATCAGCACTGCAACGGGGATCTCCACCGCCGCCCTAAGAAACGCGCTTCCGATATCACCTGTTTCCCTTACAATAATATAGGTCTGCAGCAGTATACCGGCTATGGTGGCTATAAGAAGATTTCCGCACCAGAGATAGGCGCTCATCCTCCCCTCTGCCATAACCGTGTCAAAAAAGGCTGCTCCCATGGTAAGGGGAAAAATGATGAGGGCACTCAGCACTCCCATCCTGTACCAGAATATCCATGCAAAGATCAATATATAGTTTACAGTCAGCATCAAGAGTGTTTTTCTGATGGACATTTTAATCCACCTGTTATTTTACAACAAGATTGACGATCTTTCCGGAAACATATATCTCCTTGATGAGATTTCCCGTAAGCCTGTCCTTAACTGCTTCCTTCGCTGTCGCAAGAACCTCTTCCTTTGATGCTTCGGCGGGAACGCTGACAGTAGCCCTGACCTTTCCGTTAACCTGCACCGGAACCTCTATGGTATCCTCTTTCATGGCCTCGCTGTCTGCCTCAGGCCAGGGTGCCTTAAATACCGAGCTGTCATGTCCAAGCTGCTGCCACAGCTCCTCAGCAATATGGGGAGCAAAGGGAGAAAGTAAGATAACATACGTTTCTAATGTTTCTCTGTCTACTCCGGGAAGTTTGGCAAGGGAATTATTAAACTCCATAAAGCCCGAAACCACCGTATTCAGTGAGAAGCTCTCAAGCCTCTGGGTAATGGTACTGATAAGCTTATGCCTGATACGGATAAGCTCTGTGTCAGCCTTAACGTCCCTGTCCTTATTCTCCATAACCAGATTCCAGAACTTGCATAAGAATCTGTATACTCCGTCAATACCCCTGTCATCCCAGGCGCTGTCCTGCTGGGGCGGTCCGATAAAGAGCTCGTAGAGCCTGAGGGAATCACAGCCGTAATCCCTTATCATATCGTCGGGGCTTATTACATTCCCCAGGGACTTACTCATCTTAACCCCCTTGGGACCCAGCACCATGCCCTGGTTAAAGAGCTTTAAGAAGGGCTCTTCAAATCCCACAACACCTATATCGTAGAGGAACTTGGTCCAGAACCTGGAGTAAAGGAGATGAAGCACCGCATGCTCTACTCCTCCTATATACATATCAACGGGAAGGTACTTGTCAGCCTTTTCCCGGCTTACAAGGGCCTTATCGTTATGGACATCCACATAGCGCAGGAAATACCAGGATGACCCGGCCCACTGCGGCATGGTATTTGTCTCTCTCTTAGCATCCTTACCGCACACCGGACACTTGCAGTTTACCCAGGAATCTATGGCTGCAAGGGGAGATTCTCCCGTATCCGTGGGCTGATAGGATTCCACCTCGGGCAGAAGCACAGGCAGCTCCTCTTCGGGAACCGTCACAGCGCCGCAGTCCGGGCAGTGAATGATGGGTATGGGCTCTCCCCAGTATCTCTGGCGGGAGAACACCCAGTCCCTTATCTTAAAGTTCTTCTTGGCCTTACCGAAGCCCTTTTCCTCCACATAATGGGGAGCTTTAACCTTGAGCTCGGCTGATTCCATGCCGTTCCAGTCTCCGGAATTGATCATGGTGCCGTTCGCCTCGGTATAGGCCTCCTGCATATCTTCAATCTCTTTCCCGTCCTTAGCTATAACCTGGATAATGGGAAGATCAAATTTCTTTGCAAATTCAAAGTCTCTGTCATCATGGGCGGGAACGCACATGATAGCACCTGTTCCGTAATCCGCCAGAACATAGTCTGAAAGCCAGATAGGAAGCTTTGCCCCGTTTAAGGGATTTATGGCATAAGAGCCTGTGAAAACACCTGTTTTTTCTTTTCCCTGAAGCCTGTCTACATTGGATTTGTTGGCCGAATCCGCTATGTATTTATCAACGGCTTCTTTTGTTTCGGGAGTTGCCAGACCCGCCGACAGCGCATGCTCCGGCGCCAGCACCATAAAGGTGGCGCCGTAAAGGGTGTCAGGTCTTGTAGTATATACGGTAATGGCATCATCCCTGCCGTCTATCTTAAAATCAACCTCAGCCCCGAAGGATCTGCCGATCCAGTCGGTCTGCATCTTCTTTACCTTTTCGGGCCAGTCCAGCGTATCAAGACCGTCAAGGAGCCTGTCGGCAAACTCGGTAATTTTTAACATCCACTGGCGCAGGTTCTTCTTTGTGACCTCACTGTGGCATCTTTCACACTTGCCGTCCACAACCTCTTCATTGGCGAGAACCGCACGGCAGTGGGGACACCAGTTAAGGGGCATTTCCTTTTCATAAGCGTATCCGTGCTTGAAGAGCTGTACAAATATCCACTGTGACCACTTGTAAAACGCGGGATCAGTGGTGTCCAGCTCCATATCCCAGTCATAGATCGCACCGATCTGCTTTACCTGACGCTTGATATTTCTTATATTTTCAGCGGTGGAGATCCTGGGGTGCTGTCCGGTCTGTATGGCGTAATTCTCCGCGGGAAGCCCGAAAGCATCCCATCCCATGGGATGAACGATATAGTAGCCGTTCATCATCTTATAACGGCTCCATACGTCAGAGATCACATAACCTCTCCAGTGTCCTACATGAAGCCCGGCTCCGGAGGGATATGGAAACATATCCAGGCAATAATACTTGGGCTTTTTCCCGTCATCCGTATTCACAGGATGCTCTTCCCATATTTTTGTCCACTTGTCCTCTATTTCCGAATGGTTATAAATCTCCGCCATTTTATCTTTTTCCGTTCCTTTCCCGCTCATGCCACTGTCCGGCCATGTCCCGATCCTGTTTTCCTTTTCATTGTATCTATTCAGAACTTTTAGTTTTAGTCATATTAGTTTAATGCCCGCATACTTTAAAGTCAAGGCAAACGAGAGTAATACAACGCCCTCATATTATCAGTCTCATATTATCAGCTTAAGATTCCATGCGTTTTCCCCTTATGCATTCTTTCCCCGCACATTCGGGAAAAGATATGCCGCCAGCTTTTCGGACGCACTGTCGCGCCTCATTACGGAAACTATGGTGTCCTCCGGATAAACTGTGAGCGCCTGCTTCAGCGAGTACCGTATCATATCCAGAAGCGCAAGCTGCTGATCCGCACCCCAGTCCGCCAGAAGCTCACGCCATTTTAAGTTGGTTCAACATCAATAACCCGGTACAGTTCCTCTCCGTCGTTTTCGGCGATGAGCTCATAATGGGAAAATACGAAATCCTTTACGTCCTCATCGTCAAAATCCCACATATTCTCGGATATGATCCATTTTGGTGTGCGGAGGGTAAGTCTGTTCATCACATCTGTCTTTATCCTGGGATCCAGATGCAGGAAATAGGGGAGATTTACCGGATATTTATTTGTGGGCATCTCCTGGTTTATCTCATAATATATCATGCCGGATTCCAGATTATATATTTCAGTCCTCTCCCACTCCGGCACCAGTGAAGAGATTTCGATACAGTCAAAATACTGGTTCTTTCCGGTCTCTTCCTCAAAGATCATAAGGTTTTCCAGAAATTTATCCACAGTAAGGTTAAAGTAACCGTTAAACACCAGCACCACTGAAGCCAAAAGTGCCGCCTCCCTTAAGCCCGGCGCGGTCCCACTGATCCCCTGCTCCTTTATGTTTTTTATACCTTCAAAGAGGTCCTTTATAAAATAAACTATCATAATAAGAAAAACCGGCATCTGGCAGAGAAAATAATAGAGATAGGGGGTGCCAAGATGCAGGAGGGCAAACTGGATAATAGCCGTTATTATAAGATAGAGCCTTCTCCGGTCATCCTCTTTTGATTCATGCTTCATGCATAAACCGTAGAACAGTGCGCCGTAGCAGGCGATAAGCTTTATTTCCCAGTCCACTGAAAAGGATTCGTAATAATCGGTGGAACGCCTGAAGGCAAAGAGAAAGGCACAGTATATAAATTCCTTAATGGCTTTGTTCACCCCGAAATATATAAACAGCGGGACTGCCACCACCGCCGTTCCCAGCAGGAAGTGCATCCCGCATCTAAATAAAGCCTTATATTCCCGTTCCTTAATAAGGATAATGATCACAGTCAGAACGGAGGCGCAGATAACGGCTGCTACCGTTACCTTTGAAAACAGATATATCCCGAAACCGATACCCATTATAAGGGCAGAGCGTTCCGGGGTAAAAGAGGCGTTTTCCTTATTCATTATATAATCAAGAGTCAGGTATACAGATACCACACTGAAGGGCATGAAGAGCTCTTCCACCGTATTCCCGCCCCAGAACAGGGCATAGGAGATAAAGTAACAGCTTAACAGCACAAGAGCGGATCCTGCCCTGTTAAGAAAAAGCCTCGCGGTTTTCCATATAAAAACAACAGTTATAATTATTGAAATGCACTGAATAAGGAAGATACCGTTCCTTCCTTTTATAAAAAGCTGTCCCAGAGCCTCATAAAAAAAGAGTGTCGGACCCTTCAGGTCAAAATAGTCCCTGTAGGGCACCTTTCCGCAGGTTATGGCCCTGCCCATAAAGGAATACCAGGAGGAGTCATAGCCGTAAGCATAGGGATAAAGGGGGCTGGTCCAGCTTGAGCACTGGAATATATAGATAATCCCGGAGATTGCCGCAAGGATGTATTCTATTAACGTTGCTGTTTTTTTCATATGATGTGGGGAACGATTCGTAAATATATTTTGTCGTTCACTATAAAATGTAGCCTTTGAGTAACTATTCAGAACAGTCACTTGCGGAACCGCAAGTGGAAAGATGTCCAGTGGACATCTTTCGGCTGCGCTTTGATGCGCTGAGCGCATCAGCAGCCCAATGAAAACCTTGGCATTTTGTACGGGGCACTG
>CAMJPM010000054.1 GCA_946407725.1 uncultured Lachnospiraceae bacterium | reverse complement strand
AATGAGCCGAATGCGCGTATCTATTCAGAAACCGGAGGGTTCTGAATAGATACGATTATATAAGTTTAGAGAAATATAGGCATTTTTTACCGTATATTTCTCTAAACATTATGTATTATATCGTATTGTCCCGCTTATTTCAGAATCAGTCTCGCGCTGCCTTTGTAATTATTGACGCCGCTTATCCATACGCAGGTTTCGTCTCCCTGTACTACAGGCTCTCCTACGCTTATGTCTCCCTTTCCTTTACTGTTAACTTTCTTAAGGCTTATCTTCTTTCCGTAGGAGTTCTTCCAGGAAAGGCCGCTTATTTTCACTTTTCCGTTCTTTAATACCGCTTTTTTGCAGGTAAGCTCAATCGTGTTTAAGCTCCTTTCCGTTACAAGGAATGAAAACTTAAGCTTCTTTGCCTCTTTTTTAGCATCCTTATCCGCTTTATTCTTAAAGTTCAAACGGATATAGGGCGCTTTGTTTCCGGAGGCGCTTACCTGCGTCTTCCCCTTGACAACAGCCTTGTAGTCAGATGCGGGAAGCTCGGCACCGTCCTTTGTGACCTTTATTCCAAGTTCATCAGCCTTAGTCTTCTTTCCGTTAAATACCACGCTTTCATTCCAGACCACCTCATAGCTGTGGCCGCCGGCAGAAAAGGTTTCCTTTTTTGTTTTCTCTTCGTATCTGACCACCACATCCCTATCAGGCATCACGAACATTGACGCACCGTTTTCTGTGCCTCCGCGGCCTGCTATCTCATCAAGCACGCTCTGTACTTCGCTGTCCTTAGAAATCCATCGGCAGGAAGCATTATAGCTGTCCGGCATGAGAAATACCGGTGTCCCCGAAGTAAACTCTTTGGATTCGATTTTATTTCCTGCTTCGTCCGTAATATATCCGTTCTCCACCGTAACCTTATGTGTGCTTACATAGACGGCATTAAAGGAAACATCATGGTCCGGCATGGTGAAGTAACCCTCATCCACCGGACTGCCGTCCTTAAAGAATCTTATGTCATTATCCGTATCATCCCAACCTGTAAAGGTACTGTTATCAGCCTCCTCATGCTCAATGCGGTATGCCCGGTCTTCCGATAAGGTATATACTCTCTTTCCGTCATTATCTTCGTAAGGAGCCTCGATATTATCCTCACCTTCATAGATACGGCCTCCGTTCACAGTCACCTGATAGTTTGCAGGCGGTATGGTCTCGTATACGGCGGTAAATATCACATCGGAACCCGGCATTATCACATCAGCGGTTTCCTTATCTTCCTGTCCCTCCAGGATGATGTCCGCTGTTACGCCGGCATCATTACTGGAAACCTCCCAATGTGAGAACCTGCTCCCGGCCTCCGGTTCATTGGCTATAAGCGTAAGGGCGGCATTTTTCGGAAGGGTTCCGTGGCATGCTTCCGGAGGAGCCATAAATCCTTCACCATTAATGGTCTTCCGGTACTCTGCAGTACCGTTCCACACCTGGAATTCATATTCCATCGGAATATAATTGGCGGACAGTGCTATATTGTCATCCGTCGGCATAGTGAAGAATGAAAGCCCGGGATCGTCCAGCTCAACCGGATCACCATAATCAGGTTCCCCTGTGTCCGTAAGAACCCACGCCTGAAGCACCCCGTAAAACTCTTCTTCATCCTTTATTTCCAGATAAACCGTGCGGTCCGTTCCGTTAAAGCTGATACTGTAAAACCCGTCGCCCGCAGATTCAAAGCTGTAGTTCAGTTCCTCCTCATCACAGAGTTCCTCCTTTGAAAGGATGCTGACACTGTCATCCAATAAACGTATTACGCTCCCACAGACAGGGAATAAATACACGTCACTCTCCGGCATGTCAAATTCATATCCGGCTCCTTCAACATGCTTAAATTCCTCTTCACTGATGCTGTTAACGCTTAAGAGATCTGCCCGCAGTATATCCCATCCCTTCACGCCGTTCTTTTTCTTTCCTTTGACAACAACCTTTGTTCCGGCGGGTATTTTCCAGCAGTCCTTACTAATGGGATCTATATCGGGATTTCCGCCGATGGTCCATTCATACAATGATTCCTGAGGAGCATACATATAAAAATCCTTTTTTCTCTCCGGTTCCCCGGATCCCGGAAGCTCCGCTGTTTTCACCTTTATCCGGATAACACGGCTCTTTACGGTATCCAGATCCAGATGGAATAATCCGTCATTTCCCGTCTCAAAGACAGCATCATCACCGGCGTCTATCCCGTTTACGCTTACCTTTTTACCGTTCCGTTCGATAACCGCACCGTAATACGGCCAGGCAACTGTCACATCCTGCAAATCAGATCCGGTGGCATATTCATGCTCCTTATCCATTACCTTATATGTATTGTCCTGTAAGATCTTGAAAGAAAGATCCTCATCCTCTGCAGGCCTGATACAAATCCCTACCGGAACGTATTCTATCAATATGTCATCCACACCGGAAAACAGGAATTCATCCGTATCCAGATATGACAGCACGTTTTCCATGAGCGGTGTGTCCCCTTTTTTCCCGGTTTCTTTATCGTAAGGATATATCTTAACAGCATAGGAATAATTATTTCCGTCTTTTTTCGCTAACGGGGTAAGGCTGTAGCCCTCATACTTTCCAAATCTTGTAAAACTGCTTTCGGCTGTCCGTCCGTCTTCCTTCTCTTCAGGTTCAAGCTTTTTCTCTTCCCCGACTATACTGTCATCCTTGTTTCCTTCATTTATCATATCCCAGACAGACTGTGCCGGTACCTTCTTCGTCTTCAGGGCATCCACCACGAGAGCCTCCCTGACATCAGAAAGCTTTATTCCCTCTTCCCATTTATCACTCAGAACCTCTGTCACTGTGATTTCCCTGTTCTTAAATACCTCTGTGTCACCATCCACGGAGAGATTGATGATAAGCTCCGAAGAACTGTCAAAAGGTATCTTCTTTCCGGGATCATTCCCGGCTTTGGGATCGGAGTAGAAAACATCCTCATTTACCGAATATCCTTCGCGAACCATACTTGGGGACTTTATATAAAAGTCCAGATCATCAACTCTCTCACTTTTTGGAGCTGTTACTTTTACGATATAATTTCCCCGGGGTATCCTGTAGGTATAAAAATCCTTATCTTGATACCTGATTATTCCTATATACCCTCCCAGGGGAAAGTCAGTTTTGACCTTCATTACATTCCCTGTCCAGGCCGCAACCGCATTGGCCTCATCATCACTTTTATACACGCTCACGTCATAGCTTATGCCGTAAGGCAATAAGATATCCTTGTAATCCCAATCGGCAATATATCCGCTATCATTGTTATAGTATGAATCAAAGGCCATCATCCAGGAGAGGGTGACTTCCGGGATATGGGCTGTTATGAGGCTGCTCCCAAGACTTGCGGCGGTACCTATATTGATATTGTCCTGTCCGGTTTCCCTGTAATCATCCGCAAGAAGGTTTACCAGAAGACGCAGGGTGCCCGCGGTTACCCTTTCGGCATCTTCCCTGGTGTGGGTATCTGTATACGCCCCTTTGTCCTTAAGACTGTCAAGGGTTTTCACCACTCCTGGAATATGCTTGTCATATCCCATAAGATAACCGATCACATCATTCATATATCCTTTATACTTCTTCTTTTCACCATCTGTTGCGGCATGATCTTTCTTTACATCAGCGCACTGCCGTACAGACCTTAAATCCCATAAAAATCCTGCGCCTCCGGAAAACAGTCCCATGGCGTCAATGGTATTTTTCTTTCCCTCTTCCAAAAGCTTACCCATAAAACCTCCGCCCATGAGCCAGGAAATGAGCCAGCGGATGTCATCCTGGTAATTTCCCGCATAGGCTTTCCTTATTCCGGAGCTTTCCCTGTTTCTTCCCGAAGCCATGGCGTCATCTCCCTTTAAGGCAGGGGAGGTGGCCACAAAGCCGATAAAGCTGTCCATAAACGAATTCAGCCACCGTGTTTTATTCTTCAGCTTATTAAGTCCCTGGCTTGTATACCATATGGTGAGCCCATAGAGATTGATCTTGTCCTGATCGGGGAAATTATTATAAATATCGCCAACCTCCTTTGAAAGCCTGTCCAGCTTTTCCTTCATGAGCTTCCTGTTCTTTTTATAGCTCTCCGAGCCCAGATTCCCGATGATGTAATCTGTCCCGAACCTCTCGGTTCCCCAGGCGGAAGGTGATACCAGGGGTACAATATCCCCCGGATTTACTATATTGTGGACATTGGGAGCGGACAGTCCCGTTCCTCCCTGGGGAGCCTCAAAATCATAGACGTAGATATTATCCGCACTTTTATCCATAACCATATAACTGCCCGGATCCTGTGTGATCTTATATCCTGCGATATTTGCAGTGGCTCCTGCCCTGCTGTATCCGGCGATCCAGTATTTAAGCGGTTTATCCTTAAGCCCCTGGGCATTAATATACCCCTGGATCTCTTTTAATACTGTATTGGCGGCATCGCTGAAGCCCTCATGTGCCGCAGCCTTATTATCCCCGCTGCCTTCTCCTACCTTTGCATTGCTGGCCCACTCCGATTCATAGCCTGCCCCTCTTAAGGTAACAGCCACCAGCGTGAATTCTTCGCCGTTCTTTGCCTTTATATCCTTATGGCCTATGGCTACTCCAATGGTATCTTTTCCCGGCTTTTCCGTATATGCTTTATTCCTGTAAAAGCTGTTTCCTCCAAAGCCAAGGCTGTCCATGAGCCATCTGGCATTGCGGCACTGGTTATCGTAAATCTTTTTGTCGCCGTTCCACTCCAGATTGCTGGAAAAACCGCTCATGGCAAGGATCAGTGACATGGTAGCGAGATGCTGGTTGTATTCTGTAGCGGGATGGCTGCTTACAAAATAATCATCCGAATAGAAATATCTGACAGGCAGGTCAGCCTTATCATCATTAAAAGAACCAAACCAGGAAATACCGGGAATGATCTCTGTTTCATTTCCCGTGTCCATGACCTCCGGCTGGTCTTCTATCATCTCTTTGGCATCCTCTGCTGCAAACACCTGAAGCGGGCTGGCGGCTCCCATGGGCAGCAGTCCCGTAAAGGTGAGTGATAATGCTGTAAATAAACCGATAACTTTCCTGATCCTGTTCTTCATGCTTTGTACCTTGCCGCAGGCAAATGTGCCCATCGGTGACGTGCCTGCCGCAGCACCGATGATAGTTTGAAAGTCACACGTAACTAATCGTTACCGCCCCTCGCCAGGCACGTTTTGACCGACAGCGTCGGTCAGTGCCCCGGCAGCCTGTCCGGACGTGCGGTGTGGGGGGTTCTGAACAGTTACAGTCATACAATTTTCAGAATTGCGGTTTCCTCTCTTACTATTTCTTCAACAAGAGCGGGATCACCTGAGAAATATCTTGCAAGTTTAAGATTGTCACTGTCTTCGGTGGCAAAAAAGAATTTCAGGGTATAGGCCTCATCGCCCTTTCCGGAAATAATGCTGTCAAGCCTTCTGAAGCAGTAAAACAGGTGCTTCATATCGTTCTCCCTGCTGTAGAGCACGTGGATCATTACACCCTCGGTCTTTTTCTCGCATAACAGCGCAGCTTCCACCCTGCTTATTCCCCCCTCCGATATGGATACTATGGATACTTCCTTATCATAGCCCGCTGTACCGGAGATGCCGTTTTCATCAAGATATTTTTTAACTGTATTTTTATCGGAAAGAGAGCAGCGTCCTATGGATCTGGCCGATCCCGGATCCTTGCCCTCGATCTGTTTCACATACATCTCGGAATAGCGGAACGCTCCAAAGGGAACGGCATATTCCTTTTTTCCCGGAAGTACCTCAAAGCCTTTGGACGTGAACAGTTCATGATAGCCTTCATAGAAAGGGATAAAACAGCGGAGTATCCCTACTTTCGCATCATTCATGAATTTTGTGACTTCATCAAGAAGAAAGGACCCGATGCCCTTTCGCCTTTCCCCTTCAAATACCAGAAGTAAAACTATATCCGCAAAGCTCCTGTTGATCTCCAGAACCGCAAAGGCGCAAAGCTTCCCGTTATCCTCCGAAACCGCGATAATATCGGCATTGTCCGGGATAACCTGTTTATATACGGCGGCATACCGCCTGAATGTGACTCTGTATCTGTTCTCTCTCCCTATCCAATAAGCTCTCATTATTTATCACTCCATCAGTTTTGAATAAATCACGTCTGCCGTAGGGAAAGACTTGTCTCCTGCATTCCTGGGTATCTTTATCTTTGTTCCCAGAGACTTTAAGGCATCCAGATACATCTGGTAATCCGGCTGCTTATCAGCATCCTTACCGAATACATGCTCAAACAGCACAAGAGCTGTCTTTTTGTTTACGTCCGAGAACATTTCCTTTGGAGTGGCATATCCCATCTGTCCCAGAAGATTCTGCCTGGCCGCCTTTCTCAGATCCTTTTCATCCATATTCTTTGCCCTGTCGGATGAATTCTTAAGGCGCTTCATTTCATCCTCCACGTTTAAGGCCTGGTCAACTGCGGATAACATGGTATCATTCTTTCTCTTCCTCATATAGAAGATGCCAAGGCCTATATCTAATGCTGCGCTGACAAGTCCTATCGCCGCACCCAGGGGACCCAGTATGCCTGAAACAGTAAGGGCTCCGCCTATCATCTTCAATGTACCGCTGACTGCGTTGATGGCAGCTGAAGCCTTCTGGTCAGAGATAACATTTTTCTCGTGCTTTAAGAAATCAGATAATATCTTCTGATGCTCGGTAAGCTCACCCTTACGCTCCAGCTCCTTCAGTTTTTTCTCGGATCTCTCCACATCATGCTCAGAGCTCTTTGCCCTGGCATACTGGATTGCTGCGGAGCCTGTCTGCAGGCCGCCTGCCAGAATTGTAACACATCCGGTACAGAACTGGATACTGCCGGAAACTGTGGAAAATGCCTCTGATGCTGTCCTTACAACAGTGTCCTCAACCACTCCCGCAACATCTCCTGCGCTGCCCAGATTCACAAAATTACCAACCACATCGGCTACTCCCTGGGTCAGATCGGCAACACTTCCTATAACATCACCTGCAACAGAAAGAGCCTGTGCCGTATGGTCCGCAGCAGACAGGGCTGATGCGCCTTTAGCAAGAATAGCTGCGTTTCCGAGACTCGAAACGAGGCCGAGGATTGATACTACGGATGCCAGTCCTCCGGTAGCGGCCCCGTAGAACGTTGTGTCGCTTATGTCCTCCAGCGTTTCTCCAAAGAGGCTGACTATATTGTCATATTCTGCAACGGTACCTAAAACATTTCCAGCCGTTTCAACGTTTTCAACGAATTCACCTGAATCCTCATCTTCTTCGGGAAGCTCTTCAAAATCCCTGTCCCTGTTATAATGTGTTGCTGCTTTGAGATCCTCACCTTCACCGGGTCCGGTTCTTTTTAATATATCCAGAAGCTTCTCCGATGCAGCCTGGAAGTCCCCAAGGGCAGTGATGATCTTCTGCCTGAGCTTCTTATCCTCAACCAGTCCCAGAGGCATGTCCGGAGACAGGCCCGCACTTCTGTACAGGTTGATAAGAAGATTGCCCTGGGCTGAAATGCTCTCCAGAAGGATCTCCCTCTGTTTGTCATCCCCGGAGTTCTCTGGCTTTGAGAGCTTTTCTGCAGCTTCCGTCTTTTTTCTTGTGAGCTTGCAATAGTCGTCGGCGATTTCGCTGTTTAATACAAAACGCGCAACATTTCCAAGCTTTGACCAGTCAATAACGCTGTCGCTGCTGTCAGAGCCGATTCTCTTCCAGAATTTAGCCTTGGATGCCACCACCCTGCTTTTAAATGTTTTGAGATCAGGGACATAGTCAAGGGTTACATTAGCTATGTCAGCGGCACTGGGTGAAGCTTCCTTATTATTTTCTATAAGATAGAACATAAGGAGCAGCTTTTCCGGCTCCGCCTGTGTCAGCTTATATACAAAGGGCTCCTTTGAATCAGAGTATTTTGAACAGTTTCTGTACATCCAGGCCAGTACCTGCCTTATACCCTCTTTCTGGCTTCCTGAGATCTGATCCTTTTTATCAGCTCTCCAGACCTTTTTATCATTGGCGGGAACAAGAATGCTGTTCATTACATCCTTACGCTTCTTTGTCTCTTCATCTGATAAACAGAGGCTGTCTATAGCCTTTTCATTTCTTTTAAGGCAGCCGCCGTTCTCTTTTTTAAGCTCTGCAAGTGAGGGACGCTGCAGATAAGGAACACCCGGATCCGGATTCTCATCCTTTTCTTTCTCGCTCTTTTCATAGTCCATCAGGGCGATGACGGACTGATAATAAAGGATAAGATCCTTATCCCGTTCATCCGGCTTTACAGCATACAGCTTGCGGAGCCGCTCCAAAAGCTGGCCTCTTGACAGCTTTCTTATCTCGCGTTCCGGCACCAGGGCATAATACTTATTCTTAAGGAGCGCATAACGGGTATCCAGATAGCCGTTTCCAGTGGTTATCCTGTCCAGCTTTTCCACAAGCTCCCGGTCACCCATCTTTATGGCATCCTTCATGCTTATCCTCTTTGGTACCGGGGCATTATTCCTTCTTAAAGGATCCTTTTCTTTATTGATCAGGGTTTCCTGAAGGGAAAACCTTCTCTTGCTCTCATCTAACCTGGTCTTTCTCTTTGCCACGCTGTCTGTCAGCTCAAATTCCGTAGACTCATAGGCGTGAACAAGATCTTCCTCTGTGGGAAGGGTAAGATTTACCCCGGAAACCATTACAGCGTTTCTTTCGAGGGGGCTCTTTAATAAATCCTCAGCCTCTTCGATCTTCATCCGCTGCTGGGGCGCCACATTCTGGTTTACATTTACCTGCTGCACAACCTGTGTACCGGTGGCATGGATCTGCTTCTGCTTTTTTTCCTGAACGGTTACATGACTCATATGGATCTACCTCCGAAACTATCTGAAACACTCAATCTATTCAGAACCCTCAGGATTCTGAATAGATACAACGCTCATTTTTTTCATTCTCATTCCTGTCCCGGAAGTGTGTTTATGAAATCATTTAAGAGCAGCTTTCCTTCTGAAACTTTGATAAGCAGGTCTGTGTAACTTTCAGGAACCGAGAGAAGCCTGTCGGCTGCCACAGTCATATCCCCAAAGAGGATATCATCCGGATGATCTGACCTTAGGAGCGTGGTATTTTTAAATACCAGCATATCTCCGGAGGGATTTACGCAGAATGCTCCACAGGGAAGGTAAAAATTAAGTCTTGAGGCCGCGCCTGCCAGAGCGGACACCCCATCTTTCGGGACATCAGTCTTTATGGTAAGGATAGAGGAAAGATAGAGAACCTCCTCAGGTCCCTCAAAGGGAATAAAAGAGAACTCTGCCATTACATCGATAAGTCCGGGACCGTAATCCGTGACAAGAGCCCTCAGAACATCCATGGGAGCGTTTAACTCCTCCTTTGTGAATAATGAGGCTTCATCCACATTGAGTTCATCTGTTAAAAAACTTTCCAGTTTCTTTAATAATCCAAGCTTCTTATCTTCCATTTTGAGCTGCTGCTCCTTTCTATGTATGAATTTGTCAGTAACATCCAACAGCTTCATTTATGTCATCTATATGTACGGGTTAACATCTGCCCCTGGCAGTATCAGAGTATGTTTATAATTCTGCTTACTAAAATTACTTCTTCGACGCCAGCTGGGCCTGAACCGCTGTTATGGCGATAACCCCCTCCACATCCGGGGTATCACAGCCACGGGAAAGATCGTTAACAGGCTTTGAAAGTCCCTGCAGAAGCGGTCCGTAGGCTTCCGCCTTTCCGAGACGCTGTACAAGCTTATAACCGATATTGCCCGCATCCAGATTGGGGAAGATAAGTACATTGGCGTTGCCCGCCACAAAGGAATCCGGAGCCTTGCTCTCGGCCACCTCCGGAACTATAGCTGCGTCAAGCTGGAGCTCTCCGTCCAGAATGAGTCCGGGATACTTATCGTGGGCGATATTAACAGCATTTGTCACCTTATCCACAAGAGCGTGTTTAGCACTGCCCTTGGTGGAGTGTGAAAGCATGGCAACCTTAGGCTGGGCTCCCACCAGGGATTTAAAGGAATCTGCGCTGGTCTTTGCGATAACTGCCAGCTCATTTGCATCCGGATCCTGGTTTAAGCCGCAGTCACCGAATACAAAGGTTCCATTTTCCCCGTATTCGCAGTCGGGAATACACATGATAAAGAAACCGGAAACCATCTCAACCCCGGGAGCCGTCCTTAAAATCTGCAGGGCCGGACGAAGGGTGTCGGCAGTGGCGTGACAGGCCCCTGCCACCATTCCGTCCGCATCCCCGGCCTTGACCATCATGATACCGTAGGTGAGATAGTCATTGGAGAGTATCTCCTCCGCTTTTTCCTCTGTCATGCCCTTATGGCTCCGAAGCTCATAAAGCAGAGCCTTGTATTCGTTAAACTTCGGATCCTTTGCGGGATCCACTATCTCTATGTCGGAGATATCCACCCTCAGCTTTTTTGCCTTTTCCGTGATACCGGTCTCTTCTCCCACAAGTATTATCTTTGCTATGTTGTCCCTCATGGCCCAGGTGGCAGCCCTCACCACCCTTTCATCATTTGACTCGGGCAGCACTATGGTCTTTATGTCCTTTGATGCCCTTTCAAACACCTTCTTGATAAAACCGCTCTTCTTTTCCATTATTGTCTTCTCCTTTCATTACCATTACTGAGAGCCACGCCTTTTAAAGTTCGCTTCCCATCGCCGGGGCGGCATCACACATCAAAGATGTGTGATAAGGCGAAGGCGTGGCCTACGTACTGTAAAGTTTTCATAGAAAACCTTACAGTACAATTACTCATCCCCCGGGATGTAAAATATCCTCTTGTAACCGCAGTTCTCCATATATGTTTTTTTCCAGAGCTTCCAGATATATTTCTGGGAAATATATCTCCTCTTTATCCTGTTCACATCAATAAAAGCAGACACCTCAAAATACAGTTTCCTTGCGAAATCCGTTTCAAATTGCCTTTCCATATCCATGTACCTCATTTTTGGGGAAAGCCATGCCGTTTCAGGCCCGCTTTCCTTCACCTCACCTCAAGGGTAACCTTAAAAACCTTGTTTGAACCGTTTATCAGCTTATACTTTATCTTTATCCTGCCGGGCTCTTTTAATGTTACCAGAAGAGGCGCTCCGTTACTGTCTGTTTTTTCGACAGTAAGCTTACCTTTATCTTTATCAGATATCATTATAGCATATCTGAACTTATCATTGGCAATTCTTGTGTTATCCGAAATATTTCTACCGGAGAGATCCTCTTTTTTCGTGCTTTCGAAAGCGTATACCTCTTTGTCCTTAATAAGTGTGTCCGGATCTGAAATATCCACTTTCTCCCCGATGCTCCTTACCTCCGTATATGATGTGAGGATTTTTGAATCGTATATCCCCAGCTTCTTTACCGGGCTGTCTATGCTAAGTGTATAATACAGGGTTTCATCCCCTGCCCGTGCGCTGATGTATACCATATCCCCGAAGTGTGCTTTTTTTGTACATTTTACCTTTCCTTTTTTTACGGTGACCTTATCCGGATCGCTGCTCTCCCATACCGCACTCTTTGTAAGGGCTTTATCTACGGTGCCGCCGCTGTTTCCGATCTTCAGCTTCATGCTCTTTCCTTCACAAAGGGAGCCCGAAAGCAGCGCCCCGTGATGTCCTGCGGCATCCACTATAGAGTACCCTGAAGAAAGATTTAAGGACCTGGTCTTTTCCACAGCCTTGTCAGCCTGTACCACCCCGGTATCAATACTGTACCCGCTGCTGTTAGTATACGTTCTTTTATCACTGGTGCCGCAGATTACAGACATTATGAAGCCTGCGGTATCGGCGTTTTGCATCTCCTTGAGTTCCGGCACTGCAGAGTAGCAAAGGGCCGCCACTCCGGACACCATGGGAACTGCCTGGGAGGTTCCGCTTAAATATTTATACCTGTAGATATTCTCACTGGGAGAGCTGCCGGTATTTGTTGAATATATCTTTGTCCCCGGGGCTGCAATATCCACCCAGTCACCATAACTGGAATAATCGGCAAGCTTATCATCCTTTGTGGTGGCCGCCACAGCAAGGCAATGGGCTCCGGATCCGGGAAAATGCTTTCCCTCTGTTCCTCCGTTTCCTGCGGAGCTTACGCATACCATGCCCTTTTCATAGGCCTTATCAAGGAGCTCCTGGACTACCGTGCTTTCGAATTCGGATCCGAGGCTCATGGAGATCACCTGAACATCCATTTTAAGGGCCATGCTCAGTGCCACACTCAGGTCACCCAGATTAAATTTTCCGCTGTCCGTGACTTTTATGGAATTTATGGAGACAGCGGGTGCCACCCCGTATCCCCCCACTCCGTTATAATAATTGGCGGCGATTATTCCGGCCACATGGGTTCCGTGGCCATGTATGTCAACACCCCCCGTGCTGTTTTCAAAGGCGGGGACACAGTTTAACGACACCTTTCCCACCAGTTCTTCATGAAAAGGGTCTACGCCCGAATCGATGACCGCCACCCTGACACCTGCCCCCGACACCGTACCGATATATGTACTGTCGTGGATCTTTTCATGAAAATACTGATAATACTCGGATTCGGAAGAAGCATAAGGATCCTGGGCTTCAGAGGTAATGGAAACTTCAGAGGTAAGGGAAAGCTCCGAGAGCTCATAGATATAATCCGGCTCAATGATCCTGTCCACATCTGGGTTATGAGCAGCATTCATGAGAGCCGCCCCGGTAGCCCGGTCAAACCTTACCCTGGCCACACCGTGATCAAAGCTTATTAGATCCGCATTATAAAGCTCTGCCATCTTTTCAGCTTCATCCCTGTTGTCTGAAAGAAAGACGCCTCTCCTGTCCGTGTAGTCCTCTCCCTCTTCCAGGCTTTCAAGCTCGGATACTTCCGATAAAAGACCATCTGCCACAGGGGACAGACTGCATTTTTCCCTGTTATCTGCCGAAACACTTAAGGGAAGTAGCAGTAACGAAACTGACAATATCACTGATATAACGCTTTTTCTTATCATACAATCTTTACAACATATCTGAATGAACAACCGGAGCCGTCAGTGGTCTTAAACTTCACCGTATATTTTCCGGCCTTATTAAATACAGCCTTAACCGCTCTCCCCCTGCTGTCCTTTTCTATTGATATGTTTCCTTTCTCAATGTCCCTGTTCTTTACGGTAACTGCGTAGTTAAAGGAATCATCGGCTATATATCCGAATCTGTCATTGTCTACATCCAGGGCTTTTTTTGAATAAACAAGAGTGGTATTGATCCTGTTTTTGGAAGGGTCTGTCAGACTAATGGTCGCCCCCTTTTTTAATATCCCGCCGTTGCCGTTTACGAGTCTGTCCATTTTGGTGTCATTTGATTTTTTTATAACCAGCTTTGTCTTTTTGCCACTATGAACAGTATAGGTGTAGCCTGCGGATATGACCGGCTTTATCACTGTAAGATCACAGGTCATGGTGTCTCCCCGCAGGGTTACGGTAATGGTGGCTTTGCTTCCGGCTGCCGCCTTCTTATTGCACTTTATCTTTCCCTTTTTTACCGTGATCACGGAGGGGTTGCTGCTCACCCACAGGGCATTTTTTGCCTCTGACTTTATCCTCTTATCCTTTATATTGCCGCTTAGATCCCCGATATTCAGCTTTATGCTCTTTCCCTTTGATATCTTTCCCGAAAGACAGGCTCCGCTGTTTCCCGCCATGTCTACAAGGGAATAATATTTATTGGTAATCTCCTTAAATTTTTTAGCCTCCTCCAGGGCCTTATCGGCCTGTACCAGACCTGTAATACTGCGGTTTCCGTATACGTATTCCTTATTATCCGTGGTATTTAAGAGCGCAGCACGTACCGCATCCGCCGCATCCCTGTTTCCCGCCTGTATGAGTTCCGGATTGGCACCGTAACATAAGGCCGCCACCCCCGCAACCACGGGGCAGGCCATGGAAGTGCCGCTTATGCATCCGTATGTGGTCCTATTGTCGCCTGTATCTGTTAACTCATTAATGGCACCGGTGATATAGCTGGATGTGATAAATGATCCGGGAGCAGCTATATCCACCCAGCTTCCATAATCCGAATATGACGCGAGAGCGTCATTCATATCTGTGGCGGCTACTGCAATAACTGTATCCAGCGCAGCGGGATATGACCTGGTATAATCAGAGATGCCCTCATTCCCTGCAGCCGCTATGGCTGTGATACCTCTTTCATAAGCTTCATTAAAGAGCTGCTCCATGGTCTCGGTCCAGGGTCCTCCCAGACTCAGGCTTATGACGTTAACGTTTTTTTCAAGGGCAACAGCCACTCCCTCAGCGATGACAGAGGTACTGAATTCCCTTGTATCTGTAATTTTTATGGAATAAATCTCCGCATCGGGAGCGATACCGTATCCCCCCAGGAGATTATCCTTTTTTTCATGGATGACCCCGGTGGTATGGACTCCGTGTCCCACGCGGTTATCCACAGGGCTGTCCATGGTATCGATCTTAAGGGCATGTTCACTGTCAAATGACGAGTCCTCATGATCCGGTATGCATCCCGTATCTATGACCGCGATCTTTACCCCCGCTCCCGTAGATGTCTGCTGGGCTGTAAGGGTATGTATCTTATCATGAAAATACTGACGCACCGGAACCGTATACTTTGAGGATTGGAGCTTAAGCTCCCTCATTTCCGTTGTATTGGCATAATAATCATTCGGGGATACAGAGCTTGAGAGTTCAGCTCCTGAAAGGCTTTCATCGTATACTTCGGAGAAAAGGCGTGCCGTATAGTCGGGATCCACGGCTTTTTCTACGGAATCCAAAGAGGCCGCATAAGTCAGTGCATCAATAGTACTCCCCGGAAACTCTATCACCGCTATCCTGTGGGAATAGCTTTTTAACAGCGCTCCGTATGCCGCTGCGGTTTCAAGGGCCTCCTCCCTTGTATCCGCAAGGAAAAACCCTCTCCCGTCGATATAATCAACTCCCGGTTCCATGGAGGAGAGAGCCGCTATGGTGCTGTCAAGCTTTGCAGAGGTCTCAGATTGCGGAGCATCATATTCAAGTTTTTTGGCTGCCTTCGGCAGCGGGGCAGCACTTTTAAGCTCTGCAGCTGTCTCCGGCAGCGGGGCATCATTTTTAAGTTCTGCAGACGCCTCCGGCAGCAGAGCAGCACTTTTAAGCTCTGCGGCACCCGCGGAAAAACAGCTGCTGCAAAGCATGAGTAAAACAAGTATTAATGCCGCAGTCTTCCTGAATCTTTTCATTCAACCACCCTTAGATTTCATACTCATTAAGTCAAATACACTGTCTCATTTCCGAATTCAGATCATTTCGTGACTATTCAGTATATTCCCCGTTTCTCAAGCCATTCCCTGTAGAGGTCCGGCCTTATCTTCCTTGTGGACTCAAGGGCTTCATGATGGCGCCACTGCTCCACCTTTGCATGGTCACCGGACAACAGGATCTCCGGTACCTTTACCCCCTTCCATTCGGAGGGCCTGGTATATTGCGGATACTCAAGGAGCAGGTCTTCAAAGGATTCCGTATTCTTTGACTCTTCATTATTCAAAACCCCGGGGATCCGGCGGCTTACTGCATCCATGATAACAAGACAGGGCAATTCCCCTCCGGTCAGCACATAGTCCCCTATAGAGATATTGTCTGTCACTATCCTGTCTAAGACCCTCTGATCTATGCCCTCATAGTGTCCGCAGAGAATGATGAGATCCTCTTCTTTTGAGAGCTCTTCCGCCATTTCCTCATTAAATACCTTTCCGGCAGGTGTGGTATATATCACCCTGGGCTTCTTTTTTTCCTCTTTTGTATCCCCTGCAGTCTCCTCGTCAGTCCTTTCCTCCATACAGGTCAGGGCCTCCTGGTACGCAAGCCAGACCGGCTCACAGCTTATCAGCATTCCCGCCCCTCCGCCATAGGTATAATCATCTACCGAGCCGTAGGAATTCTGTGAAAATGCCCGGAGGCTTATGGTATTTAAGGATAAAAGCCCCCTGTCCATGGCTCTTCCGGTGATACTGGTCAGAAAGGCATTCTCTATCATTTCCGGAAACAGGGTAATGCAATAAAAATTAAGTCCTGGTTTTTTCATACACATTATTATATCCGTTAATACCGGTCTTGTCCCGGTTACAAATTATCGTCCTGCCAGACCGCTGAACTGCAACCCGTCCGGGAATGACCAATCCCGTTATTTCAGCATTCCCGGCAGCGGATCGGCTACTATCTTCCTTTCCCCGATATCCACGGAAAGGATGAATTTCTTTACGGAGGGGATCATTATCTCCTTATCATCCCTGCCCTTTATTATAAAGACGTCATTGCCGGGACTGTGGAGGATGGAAGTAAGCTCTCCCAACTCCTCTCCCTCTTTTGTAAATACCTTTATTCCGATGAGATCCGCATCAAAATACTGGTTTTCCTGCAGATCCGCTATATCGCTGCGTTTTGCCATGATTTCAAAATTCCTGAATGGGATCACCTCATTGATATCATCTATCCCCCTGAACTTTAAAATCACGGTTTTCTTGAAAAATTTTACGTTCTCTATCTCCATATGCAGGGTTTTTCCTTTGCCCTTGAGAAAAACCTCCTTAAATAAAGAAAAGCGGCCAGGGTCATCCACAGCCGGGAAGACCTTGACCTCTCCTTTTATTCCATGAGTCGTAGTGATGGTACCTGCCGGAAGATAAAGAGTTTCATCATACTCAGTCATTTACTATATCTACGTTCACTTTCCTTTTTTCTTTTGAGGACGCTGCCTTTACAACAGAACGGATGGCTTTTGCGATCCTGCCCTGTTTTCCGATGACCTTCCCCATATCGCTCTGGGCAACCCTTAATTCCACATTTATCTCGGAATCCGTCTCAGTCTGTGTAACAGTAACTTCATCCGGATTATCCACAAGAGCCTTTGCGATGACTTCAACTACTTCTTTCATTTATGTCGTTGCCGCTCCTTTCTTTATTAATCTCAGAGTCAAGGAACTGTTACATAATCCCGGCCTTCTTGAAAAGCCTGGCTACTGTCTCTGTGGGCTGTGCCCCGTTTGAAAGCCACTTCTTTGCAAGCTCCTCATTTACCTTGAATTCTGAGGGCTCCTTTAAGGGATCATAGGTGCCGATCTCATCCACGTTCTTGGAATTTGATACGGAATTCCTTGCATCTGCTACAACTACCCTGTAAAAAGGTGCCTTTTTCTTTCCAATTCTCTTTAATCTGATCTTTAACATTTCTTTTTTGTTTCCTCTCTTTTAATTCTTGTATATTTCAAACAGCTGTTCCGCCATTCGATACCTGTTTTACAATCCTCAAACAGCCCTTCAACTGTTCGATATCGGTTTTATATTCCTCAAACAGCCCTGCAGCTGTTCGATAACTATTTTAAGCCCCTCATCAGTGAGGAAAGATTTCCGAGGCCGCCGAAGCCTCCCCTGCCCTTCATGAGTCCGGGCATCTTCTTCATCATCTTCTGCATCTCGTCAAATTCCTTGACCAGACGGTTCACATACATCACATCCACTCCGGCTCCCTTTGCGATCCTGAACTTCCGCTGGGGATTTAATATCTTCGGGTTGGCCCTTTCCTTTGCAGTCATGGAATGGATTATGGCTTCATTCCGCTTTAATCGCTTTTCATCCACCATGCCGGACAGATCCCGTCCTCCTGAAAGCCCCGGAAGCATATTGAGTATTGATGCTATACCGCCCATTTTATTCATCTGGGCCATGGCATTTAAATAGTCGTCAAAGTCAAACTTCCCCTTTTTGACGCTCTCCTGCATCTTTTCGGCCGCTTCCTGATCTACGGTATCCGCCGCTTTTTCTATAAGGGAGAGTACATCTCCCATACCCAGTATCCTGGAAGCCATCCTGTCCGGGTGAAATTCCTCCAGGCCATCGAATTTTTCTCCGGTACCCGCATAATAAACCGGGGTTCCCGTAACTGACCTGATGGAAAGCACTGCTCCGCCTCTGGCATCGCCGTCCAGCTTCGACATTATGATGCCGTCTATACCGATCTTTTCATTAAAGCCCTTTGCCACATCCACCGCGGCCTGTCCTGTGCCCGCATCCACAACCAGAATGGTGTCCGTCACATCCACACTGTCCTTAATGCGTTTCAGCTCGTCCATGAGCTCCTCATTTACCTCCAGCCGTCCCGCGGTATCCAGGATGACCACGTTGTGGCCGTGGGATTTTGCGTATTCTATGGCGTGTTCCGCAATGCTTACGGGATCCTTGCTGTCTTCTTCCTTATAGACATCGGTTTCCACTTTTCCCGCATTTATTGCCAGCTGTTCAATGGCTGCCGGCCTGTATACGTCAAGAGCCGCAAGCAGGCTCTTCTTTCCCTTTTTCTTAAGTCTCTGGGCAAGCTTTGCGGCTGTGGTGGTCTTACCTGCGCCGTTAAGCCCGCAGAGCATTATCACGGTTATCCCCTGTCCGGGAGCGAATTTAAGCTGCTCCGCTTCCCCCAGGAGTGAGATCATTTCTTCATTTACGATCTTTATCACCGTCTGTCCCGGGTTCAGGCCGTTTAAGACTGTCTCTCCCACAGCCTTTTCTTCAACGCTCTTTATAAACTGCTTTACCACCTTGAAATTAACATCAGCTTCCAGGAGCGCCATCTTCACTTCCTTCATGGATGCCTTTACATCAGCTTCCGTAAGGACGCCCTTGCTCCTTAAACCCTTAAATACATTCTGCAGTTTTTCCGTGAGGCTTTCAAATGCCATTATAATTCACCCAATATCCTGTCGGACAGTTCAACTATCTTTTCTGCTCCGGTGGAAGCGTTCTTTGCCGCTATGGACCTGATCTCGGAGACCATATCCTTCATATCCTCAAAGCGCCGGATCAGCTTCAGTTCTTCTTCATACCCCTGCAGGGTCTTTCTGCACCGGTTCAGCATAGCTGACACCGCCTGGCGGCTGATGCCGTATTCTTCGGAGATCTCTGAGAGCGTCATGTCGTCCAGTACCGAAGCCTCGTATATCTCTTTCTGCCTGCCCTTCAGGAGACCCCCATAGAAGTCATAAAGCAGCGCTTCGTTTTTTACATCTTTCATCGAGGGCAAATACTATCACAAAAAACAAAAGCTGTCAACATCATTTGTTGACAGGGGCCGTTGGCCGTTGGATCATTTGTTGACAGGAGCCGTTGGCCGTTGGATCATTTGTTGACAGAAACCGTCGGCAGGAACCGTTGGAACCGTTTGCCGTCAAATGTCCGCTCGTGCGGGCAGTCTGGCCGCCTGGCGGCTTTTCGCACAATAGGGAAGGGCTTCCTGCAATCTGCCGGAAGCCCTTTATTGTCTCTAATAAATTAAAATCTGTGTTTATCTGGCGTTGTCATACGCTGTCTTTGCGGAATTATAATCATAGTATGCCTGATCCAGATTTCTCTCGGCGTCCCTTCTGTCCTTTACTGAATCCTTGTAGAGCTTCTTGCAGTAATCCAGATATTCCTCAGCCTTTTCAGCCTCTTTTTTCAGCATCTTCTTCTCATCATCGGCCTTTTTCTTATCCATGCCCTCAGGCCTGGTATACTTAGCGGCTGCTTCCCTTGCTTCCTCATATCTGCGCTTTGCCCAGTCCACTTCCGCCTGTGCATTGTTTTCACTGTAGATAGCGGTGTCAACAGCCTGCTTGCATCCCTGAATGGCAGCATCTGCACTGTTCATCAATGCTTCTGCCTCACCCCTTGAAAGGCTCTCTGCAAAAACAGGACAGCTCATAAGAACTGTGCACGCCATAACTAAAGCTAAAATTTTCCTGATCATAATAATTACCTCCTTTTCCTGTGATGCGCCGCCGCGCACCGAAAGTGCCTGTCATCGGCGGTGCTCCTTTATAATCTGCTTAAAATACAGAAAACTCTGTAATACCCGAAAGTATAGCACTATACTATATATAATACAATAGAGTGTTTTTCGGTTGCTATTCAGCTTTTTTCGGTTACTGTTTAGTGTAAGCTTTCTGTCAGTGGAATGATGAGAGAACTCCATAACGGATTGATTTTGCAGCGATTTGTGACTAAATTAGGATAATATCGAGGTTTTAGTCACAGGATAATGGGTTTACATGCCTATATTTTTCGGTGATCTGTGACTAAATGAAGGCATTGCACTGTATTTAGTCACAAACCAACAGAATAGCATGCCGGAATACTGCGACATTCTGTGACTAAATGAAGGCATTACACTGTATTTAGTCACAAACCAACAGAATAGCATGCTGGAATCCTGCGATATTCTGTGACTAAATGAAGGCATTGCACTGTATTTAGTCACAAACCAACAGAATAGCATGCCGGAATCCTGCGATATTCTGTGACTAAATGAAGGCATTAGTCACAAACCAACAGAATAGCATGCCGGAATACCGCGATAGTCTGTAACTAAATGCTGTTATAGTCACATTTCAGGAAATACAGTTATTTCTGTCCAGGAGCTTCCGGCATGCTCCAGCGCCTGCCTTTTCCAGATCCCTGTTTTCAGACAGATAGAACGTTTCGCAGGAAGAGAAAGGTATCGCTTCCGAAAGCTCGTTTTCTCTCATTCGTCCGGGATGAAAAAGGATCTCAAGGTTCTTTCCTTTTATCCCGGCATAAGCCATAACAGAGTGAAACAGGAGCTTAACTCTTTTTTCATCCATCCTTCCGCTCATCATGAGCCCCCATAGATACATGGGATTACGTCCCTCTTTGACCGCCAGTCTTTCTGCAGGGACAGAGAGGACCTTAAGGATCCGGTTTTTAAGAAGGTTTACGGGGCTGTAGCTCTTCCAGAGGGAATGCGCGCACGCAAAAGGCCTAAACGGCTCTGCGGGACAGCGAATGTATTCGGTCTCGAAGCCCTTTTCCGTAAGAACCTCCGTGAGAGCGTTCCACATTACCGGTATTACATGGGTATGCTGATGACTGTCTATCCTGAGCTTCCTCTGGGCGCAGGGAATGCCGGACTCCTCCGCCTTTTTGATGCAAAGGCTGATCTTTTCCCATCCTCTGCTCAGCTGCTCATTTATCTCATTCTTCAGCCTTTTCTTTACAGTTCCTCTTTTTACGGGATTAAATGACGCCAAAAAAAGGCTTTTCCATGTATATCCTATGAAAGAACCGTCATTATCCGAAAGGCTGAAGCCCTCCACCATATTCAGATGCACATTTATTACGGGAAGGAAGGGCAGCGCCGGGATCTCACGGATCAGTTTTTCCATGCATTCCTCAAAACATTCCATATTGGGAACAACGCTGATACCGTCCAGTATCCCCTCCTTTATCAATTCCAGAAGGTCTTCTGAAGTTCCGGGTGTGAGGGCGTAATCGTCCGCATGTATCTCTGTCATTCTCCGATCATCCGTTCCTTTCATCTTCCGCTTTTTCCGGATCCTGCATCTATTCAGAACCCTCCGGTTTCTGAATAGATACACGCATTCGGCTCATTAGAGTCGTGCTGCGCACGAGGAGCCGAAAGGTGAAATATCCGGTGCAAAACATGCCGGTGGCATGTTTTGAATGCCGCTTAGGCACGCTGAGCGTGCCTGGCATCGGTTTTCACGGGCACGTATTGACGCGCTAAGCGCGTCAGTG
>CAMJPM010000053.1 GCA_946407725.1 uncultured Lachnospiraceae bacterium | reverse complement strand
CGACCTTCTGGTCCGTAGCCAGACGCTCTATCCAGCTGAGCTACGCGCGCATTTCCTGCCAGCAATCGAAAATTGCTGACAGGATCTATTTTACAAAAAGAGGTAATAAATGTCAACTCTAAGAATCATACTTGGTCCATCCGGGAGCGGAAAGAGCAGAACCCTCTATAAAAACGTGATAGAAAGGGCTGAGAAGAACCCGGGGAAAAACTATATAGTTATCGTGCCGGAGCAGGTGTCGCATTCCGTTACCGATGCATTGATTGCAATGTCGGAGAGGAAGGGGATAATGAATATTGATGTGCTCTCATTTCCACGCCTCGCCCACAGGATATTTGACAATGCCGGGGGGAATACCACGGACATCATAGACGATACCGGGAAAAACCTGATATTAAAGGGCATAATAAGGGAACAGGAGGAAAATCTGACTGTTCTTAAAAAGAATATAAAGAGGATCGGGTATATAAGTGAGATAAAATCCATAATCTCTGAATTTGTACAGTATGAGATAAGTCCGGAGGATGTGCTGGAATACGCGGGAAGGACAGATAAAAAATATCTTTCAAAAAAGCTTAAGGATATAGCTGTATTGTACAGGGCTTTCAGGGAGAGAACCGCCGAAAAATATGTCACCAGGGAAGAACTGCTGGACCGGGCTTCGGACGCTGCTGACAGGGCGCTGTTCTTAAAGGGCGCGGAGATCTTTTTAGATGACTTTACCGGCTTTACGCCCATACAGTACAGATTTTTGACGGCACTTTTTGATCATGTATCAGAGGTGTCCCTCTGTCTTGACTATGACGGTAAGGACGGGGAGCTTTTTGCACTGTCGGTAAACACCATTGAAAAAATGCGGAAGATCGCCTCCGATGCGCTCTTTAAGACAGAGACGGTGCATTTGTATGAAGCGGAGCAGGGGCGTTTTAAGGACAACCCGGCCCTTGCAAGGCTTGAAAGAAACCTTTTCCGCAGGGATTTAAAAAATAAGGGGGAATTAAAGGATAAAGAAGAAGAGAATAATGGGGATGAGATCCGTATAATCAGGGCTCCCGCGCCGGATAAGGAGGTTTCCTTTATAGTTTCCGAGATACTGTCCCTTATAAAAAAGGGCTACAGGTACCGGGATATAGGAATAGTGATGTCAGATCCCGAGAACTACGGGCGTTTATTTAAGGCAGAGGCTGACAGGGAGGGCCTGCCCTTATTTATAGATGCCACAACTGAGCTGCTCTTAAACCCCTATACAGAGTTCATAAGGTCGGCATTGAACGCAGTAAGTGAGAATATGAGCTATGAGAGTGTTTTTCACTTTATCCGCTCCGGATTAACGGATATCACCCCGGAAGAGGCCGATATACTTGAAAACTATGTGAGGGCCTTAAATATCAGGGGCAGGAAGAAGTATGGCAGCAGATTTGTATTGCATATAAAGACCATGGCGGATGAGGATGAGCTTACTGTAATAAACAAGGCCAGGGAAAAGCTTCTCGCCATTCTTTCACCACTTATGGAGGCAGTGTCGGGAAGAGAGAAAAGTGCCGGATATTATACAGGGGAATTGAGGAAATTTATTGATTCATCGGGAATAAAAGAAAGGATCGCCGGATTATCCAAAGAATTAAAAGATAAGGGAGACTTAAGGAACGCCGGCATCTATGAGCAGATACCGAAAAAAACCGAAGAGTTATTTAAAAAGATCGAAAACCTGATACCGGATGAAAGGATGAAGTTTTCGGAATATGCGGAGCTTCTTGACGCCGGCTTTGAGGCTGTAAAGGTGGGGGCGCTTCCCCCCGGACTGGACGCCCTGAAGGCCGGGGATATGGAGAGGAGCCGCTTAAGCAATATAAAGGTGCTTTTTTTTGCAGGCTTAAATGACGGTATAATTCCGGCCGCCAATTCAGGGAAAGGACTGCTTTCAGACCACGACAGGGAGGAGATAAAGGAAAGGGGAATGGAGCTGTCCCCCACGGCAAGAGAGCGGATAGCACTTCAAAAGCTCTATTTTTACATGAATGTGACAAAGCCCTCTGAAAGGCTGTATCTCACATACTCCATGGAAAACGGGGAGGGAGGGAGCTTAAATCCCTCATTTTTCCTGGGCATTGTCCGGGATATCCTTACGGGACTTAAGACAGAGACGTATACCGCAAAGGAGATAAGGGAAAAAAGGAAAACCGCATCCGGATATCTTGAAAGCTTTGCGCGAAATGTCAGAAATGAAGATGAAAAGGAAAGGTCAAGGGAGCTGTACTCCTGCTTTTCCCAGAACAGGGAGCTTAAAAGTAAGGCGGACAGGATACTGGACCACGCCTTCAGGATAAGGGGGAATGACCCGGTTTCAAAGGCGGTCCTTTCTGTATTGTACGGGGACAGGGATTTTGTAAGTCCCAGCAGGCTTGAAAAATTCGCCGAATGTGCCTACAGGCACTTCATGTTATACGGGCTTAAGGCCATGGAGAGGGAGGAATTCGGCTTTGAAAGGAGAGATCTGGGAAATGTGCTCCACGGGGTCTTAAACCTGTGTTCGGAGATACTATATAAAAAGAAACTCAGGTACGCCGACCTTAATGATGAAGAGATACACAGTCTTGTGACGGAGGCTATGTCTGCTTATCTAAAAGCCCATGAGAACGTGGTGCTTATGAGCAGCGAGAGAAATAAGCACCTTGTAAGCCGTATAGAACGGATACTCCTTACCACCGTTAATGCCCTTAAAAACCAGTCAGGGAAAGGCGCCTTTAAGCCGGAGCTCTTCGAAAAGGATTTTGAAAGCGGAGGCTTTAAGGGCAGGATAGACAGGGTGGATACTGCCGGAGAGGATAATGTGGTCTATGTATCTGTCATAGATTACAAATCGGGAAATAAGGCCTTTGATCTCTCAAAGGTATATTACGGGCTGGATCTGCAGCTTGTGATCTATATGAACGGAGCCATGGAGCTTATGCGTCTTTCCCATCCCGGAAAAGAGATAAGACCCGCGGGCCTGTTCTATTACCATATTGACGACCCCCTGATTAAGGAAGAGGAACTGAAAAGCGCAACCGATGATGAGATAAATACAAAGATAATGGACAGCCTTAAGCTTCGCGGGATAGTAAACAGCGAGGAAAGGGTGATAAGGCTGTTTGACAGGGATTTTGAGAAAAAGTCATCCGTGGTGCCGGTGGCATTTTCAAAGGAGGGGACCTTTACTTCCACATCCTCTGTGGCCTCCACGGAGGAATTTAAGGTAATCTCGGACTATGTGCAAAAAAAGGCGGCGGACACCATAAGGCGTATAGAGGAGGGGGAATATGCACCGGAGCCTGCGGTATTTAATAACAACAGCCCCTGCGACTACTGCGCTTTTTCAGACTGCTGCAGGTTTGATAAGGAAACCCCCGGCTTTAAGGAGAGAAAGCTCTTAAAGATAAAGGACAAGTCGGAAATAATAGAAAAGATGAGGGAAGATTGAAATGGTTTTCAGCCCCGAACAGGAAAAAGTAATATATTTAAGAAATAAAAACATACTTGTCAGCGCAGCGGCGGGGTCCGGAAAGACCTCGGTGCTTGTGGAGCGGATAATGAAAAGGATAACGGATCCGAAAAATCCCGTGGATATAGACAGGATACTCACCGTGACCTTTACAAACGCAGCCGCAGCGGAAATGAAGGACAGGATAAGAAAGGGATTGAGAAACGCCCTTAAAGCGGAGCCGGAAAACAGCCGTCTTAAGGAGCAGCTTAACCTTCTGCATAACGCCAGCATAATGACAATAGATTCCTTCTGCGTAAAGGTCATAAGGGAGAATTTTGAAGAGCTCTCCATTGACCCCGCTTTCAGGGTGGGGGATGAAAACGAAATGGAGATGATAAGGGAGGATGCCTGCGACGAGATATTAAACGAATCCTATGAAGAGGGAAACCCCGAATTCCTGACTTTTTTAGACCTCTGTTCCCCGGGGAGGGAGGACAGGGATATAGCGGAAAATATAATGAAACTCTCGAAAAATGCGGACACCAGGGAAAACCCGGAAGAGTGGCTTATTTCCCTAAAGGAGCCCTATATAAAGGCGGAGAGCGATGAAAAATTGTGGTCAGGACCGGTAATGCAGGTTTCAGACATGATGTTAAGGAACACTCTTCTAAATTATCAAAAGATAATTGACCTTTCACAGTCTACCCCGGGACCCTATATGTACCTGCCCCTTTTAGAGGATGAGCGGAAAATGGCGGAAAATATCCTTTCATGCAAAAGCTATGAAGAGAGATATAAGGCCATGCAGTGCCTCTCCTTCGGGCGGCTTCCCTCCAAAAAGGATGAAGAAGTGGATGTAAGTCTCAGGGAGACTGTAAAGAACATAAGGGGAAATGAGAAAGACAGATTAAATAAAATGAAGGATAACCTGTTTTCAAAGGACAGGGACAGGGTGGTCTCAGAGCTTAAGACCGCCGCCCCGGCGGTCAGAAAGTTAATAGACCTCACCTTGAAATACAGGGAGAGAACCGCGGAAATGAAGGAAAAGAAGGGGGTTCTGGATTTTTCTGATATTGAACACATGGCCCTTCAGATCTTAAGAAAAGATGCCGGTGATGTCTACAGAGAGCTTTACACCGAGGTTATGACAGACGAGTACCAGGATACCAACGGCATACAGGAAGCTTTGCTCACAAGGGTAGCAGGGAACAACAACTATTTCTGCGTCGGGGATGTGAAGCAGAGTATCTACGGCTTCAGGCTTTCGGAGCCCGGGATATTTCTCGGTAGATTTAAGAGCTATGAAGAGGATCCCTTAAGTGAGAGGATATTATTAAATAAGAATTACAGGTCCAGAAGCTCCGTCATTGATTTCGTAAATGCCCTGTTTACCGCAATAATGCATGAGGAGACCGGGGGCATTGAATATGATGAAAAGCAGAAGCTCTTTTACGGAAACACCTACGACAAGGATGATATCCGGAATAAAACAGAGATAAGGCTTATTGAAAAGGGAGAAGATGAGGAGGCGGAAAAGATCGAGCTGGAGGCCGCATTTATCGCCGACAGGATAATTTCCTTAAAAAACAGTTTACAGGTGGAGGGAAGAAAGGCCCTTTATTCTGATTTTGCGGTGCTGCTCCGGTCCGCCTCGGGAACGGATGAAAAAATAAGGGATATTTTGCGGAGCCGGGGGATACCGGCAGTCACTGAGAAAACAAAGGGGTATTTTAAAACCCGTGAGGTCAGGGATGTACTTAATTATTTAACTATAATAGATAACCCCAGACAGGACATTCCCCTTATAGCTCTGTTAAAAAGCCCGTTTTTCGGCTTTACGGACGGGGAGCTTTTGGAGATCAGGGCAGGATCTGAAAAGGGGCTTATGTTTGACGCCCTGGCAAAGGGGGAATACGGGCAGACTCTTAAGGAGAAAACAGGGGGATTTATGGAAAAGCTTCAAAAATACAGGGGAATCCTGCCCCATACGCCTCTCCATGAGTTTATCAGGCTTATAATCAATGACGATTACACCCTTATGGCAATGACAGAAGAGAATTCCTCAATGGAAAACCTGGAGCTTCTCATCAAAAAGGCCGCGGATTTTGAAAAGACCAGCTTCAGGGGGCTTTTCAGGTTCCTGCGATATATTGAGAAAATGAAAAAATACGATCTGGATCCCGGAGAGGCCTTTAAGGGGGATGCTGTGAACGCAGTGAGAATCATGAGTATCCATAAGTCCAAGGGACTGGAGTTTCCTGTGGTGTTTTTATCCAATACCAACAAAAAATTTAATAACATGGATATTTCGGAGAATATCGTTATCCACAGGGAGACGGGCCTTGGAATAAATATCGCGGACCAGAAGAGAAAGCTCCTTATAAAGACTATCCTTAAAAACGCTGCTGCGGAGAGGATAAAGCTCGACAATATAGGGGAGGAGATGAGGATCCTCTATGTGGGATTAACCAGGGCAAAGGAAAAGCTGATCATCACCGGAGCGGTGAATGACCGGGAGAAGACCGAAGGGAAATACGTATCTCCCGGGGATGCCGGTTCCTTTCTAGATTTCCTGCTGTCAGCCTTAAATTCCGAAAGGGGGCATGAGGTCAGAGCCTGTGCGGATCTTGGATTTGTGGATGCTTCCGGACTTATATTTAAAAGGACGGAGGAGGCGGCAGGGCTTCTAACAGACAGGGAGTATATTATTTCGGGACGTGAGATGTCGGAAAGTGAGGAAAGCGCAGAGATAAGACGGGAAATGTCCTTTAAGTATCCGTATCAGGAAGCGGTAAATACCCCGTCAAAGGTAAGTGTTTCTGAATTAAAGCGTATCGCCATGGATAAGGCCATGGAAGAGGAAACAGAGGTAAGGGATATCACTTTGCTGCTTTCCGAGGAGAGTGAGGAAGAAAAGAAAGAGAGGGAAAGGGAGCTTAAGGAAAGGATGGCGGAGGCCTCAAGACGCGGCAGCGCTTTCCACAAGGCCGTAAGCATGCTGCCCTCCGGTCTGAAGGCTGAACTTCCTGCTGCAGGGGATTTTCTTGACAGCCTTGAAAAAGAGGGGAGCTTAAACAGTGAGGAAAGAGAGCTTATAGATCCCTCCGATATAGTGTATTTCCTTAGGACCGGGCTTTACCGGAGAATGAGCGAAGCTTTGATCAGGGGAGAGCTTTTCAGGGAACAGCCCTTTATAGTGGGGAGAAGGGCAGATGAGGTCTTTCCCGGGGCGCCGGAGGATGAAACAGTTCAGATACAGGGGATAATCGACGCCTTTTTTATGGAAGATGGAAAAATAACTGTCATGGACTACAAGACTGACAGGGTGGGAAAGGAAAGCACCCTTGTAAAGCGCTACAGAAAGCAGCTCATATTATACAGTGAAGCGCTGGAGCAGATACTTAAACAGCCTGTAAAGGAAATGCTCATCTATTCGGTGTGTTTAAGGAAGGAGATCAGGGTTAAATGAGGGTGATAAAGACCATGGAAAAGAAAATGCTGCTTTGTCCTCTTTTGGGGGCAGCTCTTTCCGCGTGCTTAAATATCCTATTTGCCACCGTAAAGCTGGACAGCTTCTTTCCCGCCTATACCACGGAGGTAAGACCCTGGTTATTCAGGTTTCCTGTCTATATCGGAGTATTGATCTACGGTGTACTCACCTCCTTATTGGAGGAATTAATCTTCAGGAAGCTTCTGTTTTCAAAGCTCTGCGTCTATGTAACAGTCCCGGCAGCGGGGATCGGCTCCGCCATAGTTTTCGGGATATACCACGGGAACGCCGTGCAATTCATATATGCCTTTTTATTCGGCATGGTCTTAGCCTTTATCTGCTGGCGGTTTGACAGCTTCATTCCCTGCGTCATGGTACACGGAGCCGCGAATATTTACGTATATGTAACTTATTTTACGGGACTTCCGGGGATACTTGGGAGCATTGGGGTCAGGATAATCCTGATATTGATTTCGGGTCTTGTGTCCTTTTGTATATTGATGTATTTTTTAAATACGGCCCCGGAAAAAAGTATTATGCCGGAAAAACCCTTTTTTCCGCGATAGATGCAGACGTTCTGCCGGGGACGGACAGTCTGCCGGGGACAGACAGGCGGTTTACACAGGCATTTAACACAGTCGTTTACTATAATACAGTGAAAGGAGCGGCATAGATATAAAATGAACGATATTTACGTGGAATGGCTTATAGAAAGGAAGAGCGGGAGCATGGGAGCCGTATTGAGAATAGGGGCCTATATACTCACCGGAATCTTTGTTTTAATGGGAATATTTCTCCTGACGCCCTTTTTTATCCCTGCGGGGCTTATGATCGCAGTGGATATCTTTCTGCTGCCCATGCTGAATGTTGAATTTGAATATCTCTATATGCAGCGCAACCTTACGATAGACAAGATTTATTCCAAGGAGAAAAGAAAGAAGGCTGCGGAATATGATCTCGATAAAATGGATATTTTTGCGGAGGAGGGAGCCCGGCAGCTGGATAATTATAAGAATATGCAGCTGAAGACTAAGGATTTCACCTCCGGGTATCCCGACAGAAGGAGATTTGTCATGGTGATCCATGACGGTGAGGAGAGAGAGAGGGTGCTTTTAGAGCCTGATGAAAAGATAGTGGATGCGGTAAAGCTCATCTATCCTTCAAAAGTATTCTTTAAGTGACAGTTTTATCAGCTTTTTGAACAGATGCGCCGGAATGTGACGGTTACTACCTTTGACATTTGGCGTAATTTTCGTTAAACTCTTTATTAGTAAGCGAATTTTTTTATCATCAATATGTGGATACCTGACAGGCTGGAGCCTTGAGGTGAACCGGAAAAGGAGGGGAAATGGGAAAGATCATTGGTGACGGGATTACTTTTGATGACGTATTGTTAGTACCGGCTTATTCGGAAGTCACACCGAATATGATCGACATTTCTACAAATCTCACAAAGAAGATAAGACTGAACATTCCTATGATGAGCGCAGGAATGGATACTGTTACGGAGAGTGCTATGGCCATTGCGATGGCAAGGCAGGGCGGCATAGGCATCATCCATAAGAACATGTCAATAGAGGAACAGGCTGACGAGGTGGATAAGGTCAAGCGCTCAGAGAATGGTGTCATCACCGATCCTTTCTATCTTTCTCCGGAAAATACACTTAAAGATGCCGACGATCTGATGGCAAAGTTCAAAATCTCCGGTGTTCCCATTACGGAAGGCAAAAAGCTGGTGGGAATAATCACAAACCGGGATCTTAAATTCCAGTCTGACTATACTAAAAAGATAAAAGAATGTATGACCAGCGAGGGGCTTATTACCGCTGAAGAGGGTGTGACCCTTGATGAAGCGAAGGACATACTTGCCGCCTCGAAGAAGGAGAAGCTGCCGGTTGTGGATAAACAGGGCAATCTCAAGGGTCTTATCACCATAAAGGATATTGAAAAGCAGATCAAGTATCCCAATTCCGCCAAGGATTCCCAGGGAAGGCTTTTCTGCGGCGCGGCTCTCGGTATCACAGCCAATTTTCTGGACAGGGCAGCGGCTCTTGTAAAGGCTCATGTAGACTGCGTGGTACTGGACAGTGCCCACGGACATTCAAAGAATGTCATAAGCGTATTAAAGGAAGTAAAGAGCGCATTCCCGGATCTGGATGTGATCGTTGGAAATGTGGCCACCGGAGAGGCGGTAAAGGCTCTTATAGAGGCCGGTGCCGACGCGGTAAAGGTTGGTATAGGACCCGGCTCCATCTGTACCACAAGAGTGGTGGCAGGTATCGGTGTACCACAGATCTCGGCCATTATGGACTGCTACGAAGCTGCTAAAGCATCGGGTATCCCTATTATTGCCGACGGCGGTATCAAATATTCTGGAGATATCACAAAGGCCATAGCGGCCGGAGGCTCTGTTGTGATGATGGGTTCGATGTTTGCGGGCTGTGATGAGGCTCCGGGCTCCTTTGAACTCTATCAGGGCAGAAAATACAAGGTTTACAGGGGAATGGGCTCCATTTCAGCCATGAACAAGGGCTCAAGCGACCGCTATTTCCAGGAGGGGGCAAAGAAGCTGGTTCCCGAGGGTGTAGAGGGAAGAGTGGCCTACAAGGGAAGCCTGGAGGACACTGTTTTCCAGCTTATCGGAGGTCTTCGTTCAGGTATGGGTTACTGCGGCTGCAGGACTGTTGCGGAGCTTCAGGAGAGAAGCAGTTTCGTAAAGATAAGCGCTGCTTCGCTTAAGGAAAGCCATCCCCACGACATACATATTACCAAGGAAGCACCGAATTATTCAGTGGATGAATAATATAGTGAACGACAAAAGTAATTTGTCGTTTATTATAATTTAATTGCTTAATCATGATATATTATATTAAAACGCAGCTGAACAAATCCCTGAAAGACAGGTATTTTAAGTATTTTATAGTAGGGATCCTCTCAGCGGTGATCGTGGCAAACCTTTCCATGACTGCATTCCGGGATATCATCTACGGAATGAACGACGGAACCTTTGCCTATAATCTCATTATGTTTGCAAAGGGATTTTTCTGGATCCCCTATTACGCCATGATATTTGTGGCGGATGAGGTTATCGGCAAAAGCTACCCCGATCCCAGGATAAGAGACAAATCCACCATTGGTCTTAACAGAAAGCACATGTATTTCGGGAAACTGATAACCGGGATGTTAGTGCTTCTGTTCTGTGCGGTTTTTGCCACTGTTTCTTTTCTTGTTATCACCCCCATTTTTCAGGTTCATGACGGTACCATTGATCTGTCGGTGATACTTGATTTTCTTGAGGCTGTCATCTTTGCCATGCCTCTCTTTATTGCGGGGCTTTCCATCGCCACCATGTTCTGTTTTGTGTTTGTTTTCAGAAAGAAGGCTTTTATCGCATTCTTCCTGTCGGTGGTGCTCATTCCCCGTATTATAATGCTGCTTGCCACGGACGGTATCCGTTTTTATCCTGCTGTACTGCTTAAAAATATACTTCTCACACCGCAGTTCCAGGAATTGCAGTTTTTTGCCACGAGAAATGTTCCAAAGGTAGTGGTCAGCAGTATAATTTATATCGTTCTCTCATCTGCTTACGGGGTGTACAGTTTTGAAAAGAAAGAGTTTTAAGAAGTATCTTTTCATGATACCAGCCGTTTTGATGATGGCACTGATATTTTTCTTCTCCTCCAGGGAATCTGAAGATTCCATGGAAAGCAGCATGCTGATAGCCTATTATGTAGTGGATGCAGGGAATAATTTTGGTTTAATCGATGTCAAAACCCCCGAGGAAAGGGAGTTTCTGGTTTCCATTGTTGATGGCATAGTCAGAAAAGCTGCCCATATGACAGAGTTTGGTATACTGTCCTTTACAGTCTGGTTCGATCTCCTTTTCTGGACGGATTCCAGAAAAAAACTGTATCTTCTCGCTGTTTTCATAAGCCTGTTCTATGCGGGAACAGATGAGATACACCAGTTATTTGTAAGGGGGAGAAACGGCTGTTTTGCGGATGTGCTGGTGGATCTTTCCGGCATCTCCATTGTGATGTTATGTACCTTTTTTATCGAAAGCACCATACAGGACAGCCTGTATGTTCAGAACTACAGAAAATAAATGTTTTTAAGGAGATTACTCATGAAGCTTGGAAGAAATGAGCCCTGCTGGTGCGGAAGCGGCAGGAAATATAAGACCTGTCATCTCTCCTTTGATGAAAAGCTGGAAATGTACAGGGATCAGGGCTTTACTGTTCCGGATCACAGTATTATCAAGACTCCGGAGGATATTCTTGGCATTAAGAAGAGCTCGGAGATCAACAGAGCCTGCCTTGACTATATTACGGAGCACATAGAGGCGGGTATTTCCACTCAGGAGATAGATAACTGGGTTGCGCGTATCACCGCTGAAATGGGCGGAACCTGCGCCACCCTTGGATACGAGGGCTTTCCGAAGAGTGTATGCACCTCTCTTAATGACCAGGTGTGCCACGGGATCCCCTCAGAGGATGATATTTTAGAGGATGGCGATATCGTAAATATTGACTGCACCACCATACTTAACGGCTACTATGCCGACTCATCAAGGATGTTCATAATCGGAGATGTGGAGCCCAAAGTCAGGCAGTTTGTGGATGATGTCCATGAGGCCGTAAAGGTGGGACTGGACGCTGTGAAACCCTGGACGTGTCTTGGGGATATGGGTAATGCCGTCAATATGTTCTGCAGATCCAAGGGTTATACCGTAGTGGAGGAGATAGGAGGACACGGCTGCGGCAAGGATTTCCACGAGGATCCCTGGGTGAGCTTTGTGTCACTGCCGGGAACCGAAATGCTTATGGTACCCGGTCTCTGCTTTACCATTGAGCCCATGGTGAATATGGGAAAGCATGATATCTTTACAGATGAGGAAAACGGCTGGACTGTTTACACGGAAGACGGCAGTCTTTCAGCCCAGTGGGAGGTGCAGCTGGTTGTCACTGAAACCGGGTATGAGATACTGACCTGGTGAAACGTCCGGTACAAAACATGCCGGCGGTATGTTTTGAATGCCGTTTGAGTACGCTGAGTGTGCCTGGCATCGGTTTCACGGTCTGAGCGCATCAGTGCCTGCGGTCTGATAGATTTAAAATACAGAAGGGAGAGGTATTGAAGTAAAATGAGCATTATAATACCTGAAAACTATAAACCAAATATGGATGTGCATGAGACGCAGATTGCCATAAAGGAAGTAAAGGATGTTTTTGAGCGGGCACTGGCGGCGGAGCTCAACCTTACCCGTGTTTCCGCACCGCTGTTTGTGAGGAAGGAATCCGGACTTAATGATAACTTAAACGGTGTGGAGAGACCGGTGGCTTTCGGCATTAAAGAGCAGAATGACAAGGAAGTGGAGATAGTGCAGTCCCTGGCCAAGTGGAAGAGATTTGCGCTGAAGGATTACGGATTTTCCACAGGTGAGGGGCTGTATGCCGATATGTGCGCCATAAGAAGGGATGAGGATACGGACAATCTCCATTCCATTTACGTGGATCAGTGGGACTGGGAGGCGATCATCGAAAAGTCCGACAGGAACAATGAGACACTGCAGGATAAGGTGAAGCATGTGTATGCGGCCTTAAGGAAGACTGAAAGAAAGCTCCATGAAAAATACAGCTTCCTTAAAAATGAGCTGCCGGAAGATATAACCTTTATAAGCAGCGAGGAGCTTCTTTCCCTGTATCCCGGCAAGACGCCAAAGGAGCGGGAATACGCTTATACAAAGGAGCACGGCGCCATCTTTATCTCACAGATCGGGGGTCTTTTATCAAACGGGGAAAAGCATGACGGACGGGCTCCCGACTATGACGACTGGAAGCTGAACGGAGATATCATCGTTTATTTCCCGGTTCTGGACTGCGCTTTGGAGCTTTCCTCCATGGGTATAAGGGTAGATGAGATTGCCCTTGAGGAACAGCTTAAGGAAAGCCATTGTGAGGAGCGGGCCGGACTTCCCTTCCAGAGGTCACTTTTATGGGGTGAGCTGCCCTATACCGTGGGCGGCGGTATCGGTCAGTCCAGAATCTGCATGTATTTCCTTGAAAAAGCCCATATCGGGGAGGTTCAGTCATCCATCTGGCTGGATGAGGATATTAAAACCGCAGAGGAAAACGGTATTTTCCTGTTGTAAATACAGTGCTGGGGAGTATTGGTAGTTACAACAGCTAATGTTTAAGTGAGGGGTTGACCGATAGGAAAGAGGGGCTGTTATATGAAGATTTCGCTCAGACTTAAAGCCATACTTCTTATTCTTCTCATTACGGTGAGCCTTGGAGGGGCTGCGGTTTTTATAAGCAGCCAGTCCAATGGTAATATTATTGACACCCAATATAAGACCATGGCCACGGATACGGCCAATACCGTGGCGGTTTCACTTGACCCGAAGGAAGTGCGCAAACTAAGGGATGCGGTCATGTCAATCTACCGGAATACGGAGAATAAAGTGGGTAGCGAGGAATGGGGAAGCCCTGAGTTTGACGAGTATATAGCCCGGTTTACCTCAGTGAGCGAGATGCCCGAGTTTGACTCTGTCCGTGAGGATATGGCGAAAATTCAGAATGTTATAAATGTGGACTGTATTTATCTCATCTATGTGGACGTTGACACTAAATCTGCCGTCTATCTGGTGGATGCGGATCCCGAGGAACCCTGTCCTCCGGGCTGCTTTGATCCGGTGTATGAGGTCAACTATGCCTGTCTTACGGATCCCACCCTGGGATTTCCCGCATATATTACTAATACCGAGGAGTACGGGTGGTTACTGACCACGGGAACCCCGGTCTATGACGGCGATGAGGTGATAGCCTATGCATCTGTGGATATTTCAATGGAAGAGATAAGAAAGGTGCAGAGATATAACGTTATCGAGCTCCTCATCCTGCTTTTGATTGGAATGTTCGTTATCTGCTGTCTGTGCATACTTCTTGTGGATTCCTTTGTTGTAAAGCCCATAAACGAGCTGTCAGGAGTTGCGGAAAAGTACTGGGATTCCTCTGCTCCCGGTGTGAAAAACGATTTTTCGAAGCTTAAGATAAGCAGCAATGACGAGATCGGGGTACTTTCCGATTCCATGAAAAAGATGGAGGAGGATATCAACGCATATTTCCTGAGCCTGGATTCCACCAGACAGGAGCTGTACTACGTCAAGGAGGAGTCAGACAATATGCGCCGTCTTGCCAACAAGGATGCCCTTACGGGAATAAGGAACAAGACCGCTTATGATGTGGAGATCAGAAATGTGGAAAACGATGCAAAAAGGAAGGGTATCCCCTTCGGACTTGTCATGGTGGATCTTAATTACCTTAAGGTCATAAATGATACATACGGTCATGACAAGGGAAATGTGGTCATTAAAAACACCAGCGACCTTGTATGTGAAACCTTCAAGCATTCTCCCGTATTCAGGATAGGCGGGGATGAGTTTGTAGTCATAATAAGAAATCATGACCTTGAGAACGTGGATGATCTGATAAAGGAATTCAAGACCTCCACGGATATGCTTTCCTCTGACAAGAGCCTGCGTAAGTGGGAGAGGATCTCTGCCGCCATCGGTTATGCGGTATTCACTGAGGAAGACACCAATGCGGATGACGTATTTAAGAGGGCTGACAGCGCCATGTATGAGGACAAGAAAAACATGAAGGCTGCCAGGGAATAGCTTTGCAGCAGGGTACGTACTGATGCCGGAAGTCTCTAACAGATTTAAAATAAGTATTTCAGTCAGATCACTGCTGGAATTCATACTGCGCTCCGGTGATATCGATACAAGGCACAGATCATCAAAGAGCGATGCCATGCTGGAGGGAGCCAGAATACACAGGATGCTGCAGCACAGGGAGGGGCCGGAGTACCATGCGGAGGTGCCCTTAAGGCTCACCCTTCCCTTTGAAAAGTACGACCTTATAATAGACGGCAGGGCCGACGGGCTTATAATTCCCGATAATGGCCCGGTGACCGTGGATGAGATAAAGGGTGTATATAAGGAATTGAGGCGTATCAATGAGCCTGAAATGATCCATTTAGCCCAGGCCAGGTGCTATGCCTATATTTACGCCCTTCAGAATGACTTAAAAGAGATCAATGTGAGGATGACCTATTGCAACATGGAGTCCTCCGAGGTTAAATACTTTCACTTCGGATATACCTTCGGGGAGATCAAAGCCTGGTTTGATGAACTGATTGAGAACTACAGGCGCTGGGCTGATTTTTCCTTTGAATGGCGGCAAAAGCGAAATGCCTCCATTAAGGCCCTTTCATTTCCCTTTAAGTACCGTGAGGGGCAGAAGGAGCTGGCGGAGGGGGTATACAGAACCATCTACCACGGTAAGAGGCTTTTTTTAGAGGCTCCCACAGGGACAGGAAAAACGCTCTCGGTTCTTTTTCCCGCCGTAAAGGCCATGGGAGAGGAGCTTTTAGAGAGGATTTTTTATGCAACGGCAAAGACCGTAACCTCTATTGCCGCCGATGAAGCATTTCACGAGATGCGCCGTCAGGAGCTTTATTTCAGGACAGTTACACTTACCGCAAAGGAAAAGGTCTGTTTTACCGGGGAAAATAAATGCAATCCCGCAGATTGTGAGTTTGCAAAGGGGCATTATGACAGGATAAATGATGCCCTCTATGATTTTCTTAACGGTACCGATGACCACAGCAGAAAGAAAATACTGGAGTTTGCTGCAGCGCGTAAGGTCTGTCCCTTTGAGCTTTCGCTGGATCTCTCTCTTTTTTCGGATGCGGTGATGCTGGACTACAATTACTGCTTTGATCCAAGGGTGAAGCTTAAGCGGTTTTTCGGGGACGGGGTTAACGGGAGCTACGTTTTCCTTGTGGATGAGGCCCATAATCTTGTGGACCGGGGAAGGGAAATGTTCTCTGCGGTTCTGTACAAGGAGGATTTCCTCTCTGTCAGAGCATCATTTATGAAGGGCTGGACCGCGTTAACCGACACCACTCCCGCCACAAAGGAGGATATAAAAAAGGAAAAGGCAAGGCAGGAGGTCTTAAAGATCGTTAAGCGCCTTATGAAGAGCCTTTCTAACTGCAGCAGGGCTCTGCTCCCGGTAAAAAAACAGTGTTATCCCTATGTTCTGAACCCTGATCTTGAAGAATTCTGCGCGTCACTTACAAGGACGGCCCTGATTTTCGGAGAGCTTCTGGAGGAGGCCCCCCAGGCAGGGGTGGAGATAGACAGTGAAGCCCTGGAGCTGTTTTTTGGTATAAGAGCCTTTCTGGACGTGTATGAGGTGATGGATGAGAATTATGTGTCATATGCGGAGATTTCGGAGGATAACAGACTTAAGATAAGACTGTTTAACGTTAATCCCTCCGGGGAATTAAGGAAATGTACCGACAGAGCTGTGAGCAGTATCTTTTTTTCGGCAACCCTGCTGCCGGTGACCTATTATATGGATCTTATAAGCGGTGACAGGGAGGATTACACCATCTACGCCAGCTCCTCCTTTGACAAATCCCACAGGGGTGTTTTTATCTCAAGGGATGTGAGCTCAAAATACACAAGGCGGGGAGATGAGGAGTACCAGAGGATCGCTGCCGAGATATATGAGATAGTGAGTGTAAAACAGGGAAATTACATGGTGTTTTTCCCTTCCTATGCCTTTTTGAAGTCAGTCACAGAAAAGTATCTTTCCACCTTTGATACAGATGATAAGGAGATACTTGTGCAGGAGCGGCATATGGATGAGGACAGCCGAAGGGATTTTTTACAGAGGTTTGAGGATTCCGACAGGCTCCTTGCTTTCTGTGTTTCCGGAGGAATCTTTTCGGAGGGCATAGACTTAAAGGAAGAGAGGTTAATCGGCGCAGTGATAGTGGGAACCCCTCTTCCCATGGTGAGTTTAGAGCGGAGCATATTGAAGGACTATTTTGACAATATGGAGCTGGACGGTTTTGATTATTCCTACCGCTATCCCGGCATGAACAAGGTGCTGCAGGAGGCAGGCAGGGTAATAAGGACAGAGGATGATGTGGGAATAGTATGCTTACTTGATGACAGGTTTTTAACCCGGGGATACAGAAGGCTTTTCCCCCGGGAATGGGAGGATATAAAGGAGATAGGACTCTCTGATGCGTCCGAGGAGATAGAGAGTTTCTGGGATATGCAGCATTACACGAAGTAATGAGCTGCACCGGAATGCCGTGCGCCGCAGGCGTAAATAATTTAGGAGGTATATGTATTATGTGGGCTTATGAATCGGTTTTTTATCAGATCTATCCGCTGGGTTTATGCGGGGCACCCTTTGAGAATGACGGGGTGCAGGAACACAGGATCCTGAGGGTGCTGGATTTTATAGATCATATTGAAAAGCTTGGATGCAATGCGGTTTATTTTTCACCGCTTTTCGAGTCGGATACCCACGGCTACAACACAAGGGATTATTATAGGGTGGATACACGCCTTGGCACAAACGAGGATTTTAAGAGGGTCTGCGATGCACTGCATACAAAAGGTATAAAGGTCATCCTTGACGGGGTGTTTAACCACGTGGGACGCGGCTTTTTTGCCTTTCGGGATGTGCTGGAAAAGAGGTGGGATTCCCAGTATAAGGATTGGTTCCATATTAACTTTGACGGTAATTCCAACTATAATGACGGCCTCTGGTATGAGGGCTGGGAGGGCAATTATGACCTGGTAAAGCTGAACCTTAAGAACGAGGATGTGGTGCAGCATATTTTCGGGGCAGTTAAAAGCTGGGTCCAGGAATTTGATATTGACGGACTGAGGCTGGATGTGGCCTACTGCCTGGACAGGGACTTTTTAAGGCGTCTCCGCTCCTTTACGGATACTCTTAAGAGCGAGTTCTTCCTTGTTGGAGAGATCCTTGGAGGGGATTACAAGACAATAATGAGTGATGAAATGTGTCACAGCGCCACCAATTATGAGTGCTACAAGGGACTTCATTCCGCCTTTAACAGCATGAATCTCTTTGAGATAATACATTCACTGCTCCGGCAGTTCGGACCGGAAAACTGGACGCTGTACAGGGGAAAGCACCTTTTATCCTTTGTGGACAACCACGATGTAACAAGGGTGGCCTCCATATTAAAAAAGCCGGAGCACTTAAAGCTTATATACACCCTGATGTACGGAATGCCCGGAATCCCCATTATCTACTACGGCAGCGAGTGGGGAGTCAAGGGGGAAAAGAAGGACGGGGATCCCTCTCTTCGTCCCGCCTTTGAAAAGCCGGAATGGAATGAGCTTACGGATCATATTGCGGCTCTCTCTAAGGCTGAAAAAGGCAGTAAGGCCCTGATGTACGGTGATTTTAAGAGCCTGGTGCTCACAAACAGACAGTGCATCTTTGAAAGGGAGTTTGAGGATTCAAGGGTGATGGTGGCCATAAACGCGGATGAAAATGAGTACAGGGCTGATTTCAACGCAAGAGCGGGAAGAGCCCGCGACCTTATCACAGGTGAAACAGTTGATTTCGGAGGAGGCTTAAGGATCCCGCCTTACAAGGGCATGATCCTGGAACCGTATTGAGTAAAGCGTGATAAGTTTAAGAATGACCCATGACAGCTTCATAAATGACGTCCATCCACTGGTGCGTTCCTTTATCCCGGGTGAGGAGATAGAGGTGGAATACAGTGCAGACAAGCCGGAAAGCGTTTTTTTTATAAGCGTGGGGAAGGACGGGGAGACCCTTGTTTCTTTTGAAATAAAGGATAAAACAAAAGAGGACAGACTGCTTATGAAAAATGAGCTTAAATGTACTCTTTACAGGGAGCTTTCCCGGAGATTAAATATTTCGCTGCCATGGGGGACTTTGAGCGGCATCCGGCCCTCCCGTCTGGCCATGAACCATCTCTCTGAGGGCTTTTCTCCCGAAGAGACCCGGGAGTGGATGGGCTCATACTATCTCGTAAGTTCCGGTAAGGCAGCACTGGCAACAGATATAGCGGTGCGGGAGCAGAGGATAATAGAGAGGGTGAATTCACCGGGAAGCTACAGCCTTTATATCGGGATACCCTTTTGTCCCACCACCTGCCTTTACTGCTCCTTTCCTTCAAACGCCATAGCTTTGTGGAAGGACAGGGTGGGGGAATACTTAAAATGCCTTGAAAAGGAGCTCCTTTCAGTCAGGGAGGCCTTTGACGGCAGGCCTCCGGTCACCATATATGTGGGGGGAGGAACGCCGGTAACCTTAAATGAGGATGAGCTTAAGACGCTTTTTCACCTGTTGAATTCCGCCTTTGATCTTAAAGATCTTAAGGAGCTCACCGTGGAAGCCGGGCGGCCCGATGCCATCACTCCGGGAAAGCTTAAGGTGCTTAAGGAATACGGTACGGACCGGATCTCGGTAAATCCCCAGACCATGAATGACCTGACCCTAAAGAAGATAGGACGTCTTCACAGCGTCTCTGACACGGTGAGGGCATTTAATGAAGCCAGGGATGCGGGATTTGACAATATAAATATGGACATTATCCTGGGACTTCCGGATGAGGATACGGAGGATGTGAAGCACACCCTGTCGGAAATTTCGGAAATGGGGCCTGAGGATCTGACCATACACTGCCTTGCACTTAAGAAGGGCTCGGCTCTTAAGGAGAGGATGGATGAACAGGGGTACAGCTGCTATAAGGATATGGATCTTATGATGGATGCGGCCTATGCAGGGGCGGAGAAAATGGGGCTTTCCCCCTATTATCTCTACAGGCAGAAGAATATGTCCGGTAATTTTGAAAACACAGGCTGGTCAAAAGCCGGCAGGGAAGGTCTTTACAATATCCTTATGATGGAGGAGGTCCAGTCCATAGCGGCTATCGGAGCCGGTACGGTTTCAAAGTACGTGGGAGCGGGCTCTGACAGTATTAAACGGATGGGAGCCCCGAAGGATCTGAAGAGCTATTTTGAGAAAATTGATGATATAGTAATTAAGAAAAAGGAAATGCTTGCCGGAAAGTAGCGGCGATGGCAACAGCGGGCTGACATTTGGTGTGCTGCAGAAACGTCGAAGGCGGTATTTTCGGAGGATTGATATAGATGTGTGCAAGATATTACATGGATCAGTGGTTTCATGATGAGCTGTCCGATTACTGCACCGGGGACATTCCCGTTTCCCCGGTAAAAGAGGGCAGGAGCGACGTTCACCCCTCGGAAAAAGGCTGTATCTTAGAGAAGGTATCCACTGAAAACAGTGAGCAGGAGATAAGGGCGCGGGAGGTAAAATGGGGCTTTCCGAGCTATGACAACAAGGGCCTCATTATCAATGCCAGAGCTGAAAATATTGAGGAGAGAAGGGCTTTTTCAAACGGCATACGGAATAAAAGGTGTATAATACCCGTATCCGGGTTTTACGAATGGGACGCATCCGGGGAAAAGGTGACATTTACATTAAAGGATGAGCGCCTTTTCTTTCTCGGGGGCATATATGACAGCTTCATGCATGAGGACAGGTTTGTGATAATTACCTGCGGGGCAAATGAGTCCGTAAAGGATGTACATGAGAGAATGCCCCTCATTATAAAAAGGGATATGGTGGACGCCTGGTTTTCACCGGATTTTAAGGAGGTTTTAGGCAGCGAAATGCCTGAGCTTACCGCTGACCGGAAGTACACCCAGATGAGCATTTTTGATTTCTGAGGTTAAGCATGTATTTTGGTGTTAAAAAAAGGATACTTTCCAACGCACTTATGATATCGGCCCTCATCAGCTTCGGATCGGGGATATTATCTACGTTAGTGCGCTTTGCCGTCAGAAAGTCCGGTTCGTTTTCTGCGGATATGCTGAATTCTTTTTTATGGAAGCTGCAGCTTGCCTTTTCCGTAATACAGGTAGGGTTTACCACCGCTGTCTTTATCTACTACTGGAGGAGGGTAAGGCATTATATGGCGGTTATCCCTGCTGAGGAACGGAGGGTCATGGGGATGCTGCAGGAGGAGTATCTGGGAAGTGATATTTCAGCCCTGGATGCCGAGGATGTGAGCAAGCTCCTTGAGATATGGGGAGTGATATTAATCGGGGCACAGGTGGTCTATCAGATTTCCTCCACACTTTACCGCAGGTTCATAGAGCAGATATCAGTCCTCATGCGCACGGGTTTTGACGGTTATAATCTGTATATGTCCATATATAACAGTACCCACGGTTTTAAGTATCTGGGGATGATGATAGCCATAATCCTGGGGATCACCATTACAGGCATTTTTTTAAGCGACAGATATTTAAAAGCCTGCGGAGTGGTGCTGTCCTGCCTGTTTCTTTTTGTTTTCGCGGTGATAAACAGCAATACCTTTTCATTTTTCGGAATGAGTATAGGCGTGGTATGGACTTCAGTGCTTTTCCACATAGTGGATATGGCCGGTATAATACTGCTGGCGCTCTATTTAAGAAAAAGATATCCCGGGGTTTAAAATTTTTCTTGCATTTGTCCGGCTATTCTGATATTATATGTGCGTTGCTGTTTCGCAGAGCTTTATATCTATTCAGAACCCTTCGGATTCTGAATAGATATGTGCATTCGGTCATTAGAGTTGCGCCTAAAGGCGCAAGGACCGAAAGGTGAAATGTCCGGTGCAAAACATGCCGGTGGCATGTTTTGAATGCCGCTTAGGCACGCTGAGCGTGCCTGGCATCGGTTTTCACGGGTACGTATTGACGCGCCAAGCGCGTCAGTGCCCCGTACAAAATGCCAAGGCTTTCATTGGGCTGCTGATGCGCTCAGCGTTCCGATGGCAGCTGCGTACAAC